>JBFHJN010000108.1:0-5715 GCA_041595875.1 Coriobacteriia bacterium | reverse complement strand
GCCGCGAAGATCATGGCCGAGACGGACCACTCGTACCTGGTGCTCTCACCTCTCTCCCAGACCGGCTCTGCCTCCACCGGCGTCTACAGGGAAAGCACGACCGGCACGGTATCGCTGATCACCGACGCCGAGCTTGCCTCGCTGCTCAGTTCCGGTACCACAGAACAGCTCTATGACCATCTCTATGACGCGGCGACCGCCGACGAGGCGCAAGGAGCGCTGGTGGTCACTATGGACATCGGGCCGGGCGAGGAGCTGTCTACCGACGACGTGCGAAGGCTTATCGACATCGTGGACAGCGTCTCCTGGCTCGAGCCTGTCCCGGCTGCGAGGGCCGCCCAATCCGAGCCTGCCGAGACCATCGAGCTGATCGAGACCTCACCCCAGCCGGTAGGCGCCCCCATCGGCTACTGGAGAGATGTGGCGGAAGCCCGCAAGTACGCACTGGGCCTCCTCCGGGCGTGGGGGCCTGACGATGAAGAAGGTGCTGCGGCTTTGTTCGCGGCGCTGGTCTCCGAGAGCCGCTGTTGGGCCGGACCTGATCTCAGCTACCCGTTCGCCGACCGGGGACGGGCCTTCTCGGCCTCGGCCATACGTCTTGGCGAAGAGGTGTTCGCAGGGGTCGCGGTGGAGATGCGCGACGTCACGCTTGCCGGCAGAACGGGAGACGTCCCGCTGACGATCACGTCGACCGCCGACCGGGAACTCACGCTTCGGCTGGAGATCGCGGCGGACGGACTTGGACTGAAGTCGACCGAGGAGACCGCCGCCATCGAGCCCGGCGACAACTTCATAACCATCCCGGTCGACCTTGGCACGAGGGTCTCCGACTCACTGACCGTGAGAGTGCTGGCAGGAGATGTGCTGATCTCTGACACCACGGTGGACGTGAAGGCGTCGTATCTGGACCGCCTTACGACCGTTGCGACTGTGGTCATCGTCCTCATCGGCCTGCTGGTGTTCATCAGGCGGCGGGTAAACGCCGCCGATGCTGGTAATATGCCAGAAGAAGCCGACAAGAGTGACGACAAGGCTCCTACCGACGATTAAACCGACCAGATGAGGCCGTATGCGTACTGTCGTATTGGATACCAACGTCCTGCTAGCGAATCCCGACACGCTCCTGGCGTATCCGGACGCCGAAGTGCTCCTTCCAGAGACGGTGCTAGGCGAGATAGACAAGCTGAAGACCAGCCGGGCTGATCCAGAGCTCCGGTTCCGTGGTCGCGAAGTCAGTCGCATGCTGTTCGACCTGTCCGAGACAGGCAACCTTCTTGAGGGTGTGGACCTGCCCGAGGGAGGGCGGCTGCGCATCGCCCCGCTGGATAGCAACGCTGACATGCCCGAAGGCCTGTCCACGCGCAACGCGGACGACCGCATACTTGCAGTAGCCGCGCAGGCGTGCGCGAGCGGTTGCGAGGGCGGCCTGACCCTGGTCACAAACGACCTCAACATGCTGCTCAAGGCACAGACCTTCGGACTCACGGTCGAGCGACGCGATGACGCCTCTGACGGTAGCTGGAGCAAGCGCTACATCGTGCGCCCATTCCAGCGCTACAAGATACCGATCGCCATCCTGGCCATGGCCATCGCGGTGTTCGCGGGGGTTGTCGCGTTCGCGGTCTACTCCTCCAACCTGGTTCAGCCGTCAACGGTCACCATGGGCGTTCCAGACGAGTTCCGCGACCAATTGAGCAGTGACAACCGCGCTCTGCTCGACGGTCTGATCGCCCTTGATGCCGACCCCAACGACGTTGAAGCCATGCAAAGCGTCGCCAATGCCTACTACAACCTGAGGGACCTCTCCGGTAGCGTCGCCTATGCACAGCGAGCGATCACCTACTATGAGCGCTACCTTGCGGAACGTCCTGACGATATCGGGACCCGGACCGACATGGCGGCCATGTACTTCTATGCCGGGGGGACCGACCGGGCGATCCAGGAGACCACCAAGGTGCTTGAGTCAGAGCCCGACCACATACAGGCCAACTTCAATCTGGGTATCTTCTACTGGCGCGGACGCCAGGACTACGAAGCGGCGGCCCTTCAGTTCTCCAAGGTCGAATCACTCACCCGCGAGGGCGATGCACACACGCAACTGATCAACGAGGAAGCCGCTAGCAACCTCGAGAGCGTCATCCAGGAAGCAGAAGAGGCCGGACAGACACTGAGTATCACCGGAGGTAGCATCTAGATGGAGACAATCGATATCGCAGTCATCGGCGGCGGTCCTGCAGGGCTGACGGCGGCTCTCTATGCCGCCCGCGCTCGCGCCAAGACCGTCGTGTTCGAATCAGGACTCCCCGGAGGTCAGATAGTCACGACCGACTGGGTTGAGAACTACCCGGGCTTCCCGGATGGTCTGTCCGGGATGGCACTGGGAGACCTGATGCATAAGCAGGCCGAGAAGCACGGTGCCGATTTCCGCTCGTTCGCCGGCGTCGAGAAGATAGAGCCCGCCGACCTGGACTTCAAGCTGACCGTGGACGGCGAGGAAGTCCTCGCTCACGTGGTGATCTTGGCCACGGGCGCCGTTCCCAAAAAGCTCGACGTCCCCGGGGAAGCCGAATTCACCGGACGTGGGGTCTCTTGGTGCGCCACTTGTGACGGGGCGCTGTTCCGCGACAAAGTGGTAGCCGTCATCGGCGGCGGAGATGCCGCCATAGAAGAGGCGATCTTCCTCACCAAGTTCGCCAGCCGGGTGCACATCGTCCACCGTCGCGATGAGCTGCGTGCGACCAAGTGCATCCAGGAGCGCTGTTTTGAGAACGAGAAGATCGAGATGCACTGGAGCCGGGTCGTCAAGGAGGTCAAGGGCGCGGACGGCAAAGTCACCGGCATCGAGCTCGGCGCCACCAATGGTGAACCCGACGAGCTGCTCCCGCTGGATGGCGTCTTCATCTTCGTGGGAATAGACGCCAAAAGCGACCTCGTCACAGACCTATGCGACCTCGACGAGCGTGGCTTTGTGAAGATCGACCATAACGGTCTCACGTCGTATCCCGGCTTGTACGCAGCTGGAGATGTGACTGATTCGGATCTGAAGCAGGTAGTCACCGCTGCCGCCAAGGGCGCCTCCGCGGCGTTCGAGGCATTGCGGTATCTTGACAACAGACTGTGCTCCATCTGAGCGCCCACCCGAAAGGAGCGTCGAATGAGCGAGAATCTGAAGCACGTGACCGACGACAGCTTTGAGTCTGACGTAGTAGGTAGTGACAAGCCGGTCGTTCTCGATTTCTGGGCACCCTGGTGTGGGCCCTGCCGCATGATGGAGCCCGTCTTGGAAGAGGTGGCCACCGAGTACGCGTCAAAGCTCAGCGTCGCCAAGCTCAACGTCGACGAGAACCCTGTGACTGCGACCAAGTTCGATGTGCTGTCCATCCCCACGCTGCTCGTGTTCAAAGACGGCCAGGTAGTCAAGAAGCTTGTGGGCGCCATGCCCAAGAAGCGCCTGCTCGAAGAGCTCGCCGCGTGGCTCGGCTAGTACTGTAGGAAAGCGAACCGTCTACGATCGCGGCTTGGATCGTGACCGCACTAAGGAGGATCTTGCATGTGTGAAGGTGGCATCAACACCGGACAGATGAAACACGCTATGGCGATGGTCGAGGATCAGCTGGCCCTCGCACAGCAGTGGCTTGAGCAGCTGCACCACATGGCCGATCACGGACATCGAGCGGCTTCAAGCGCAGAGCTCGCACAGGTCACGGTCATGCTCGGCCAGGCACGCGAGAAGATCGAGACGGCGATGGCCAAGCTCGATGTCTCCACCGACGACGTCACGGTGGAGCGCGTCTAAGAAAGACCCGTTCAAGCGGCCCCACTCCGAGTCGATCGGGTGGGGTCGTTTTGCGTCTTTGCGCGGCACAGACTGATACAATCGATGCATGAAGCAGAAGAAGCCCCATACTGAAAAGACCGTCTTCGCCGAAGCCACCGACTCAGCGCCGGTCTACTATGAGTGCCCCGCCTGTGGGTATATCTCGGGTGACCCTCACTTCCTGGACCTAGAGCATCCCTGCCCCCACTGCAAAGCGACAGGCAAGGCACGGCGCACCTTCCCCACCGATCGCATCCGGCGTCTTGACGAACGCATCCGCACCTATGAGCGCCAGGGTGACTCAGAAGTCGTCGTCATACTGGTGATGGCGTTCCTTGAGGCGGTCTTGGAAGACGTGCTCGACCGCATCATGGAGTTCCATGGCGCTGACATCAGACTGCGCCGCACTGTCATGGACACCCAGCGCTCTATCGGCGTGCGCATCGGGAAAGTCTTCCCCACGCTTGCAGGCGAGGAGTTCGAGGATGCCGCATCAGAGCTGGGGTATCGCGACTTCCCCAAGCGCTGGCGCAAGATGCGTGAGGCACGCAACGGGTTCATCCACGACTCACCGTTCAACGGACCGCAAGAGACCCTCAACCCGCAGATGGCTGCCGAGGCTATGGAGCTGCTGGACCAGGCATACAGGCTGTTCGTCCTGCTGAACAACCGCTTCGTAGCGGACGGCGTGCACAAGGAGTGACCGTGACCAAGGCGCTCTCACTGCATGTCACGGGTGTTGTGCAGGGCGTGGGCTTTCGCCCCTTCGTCTACAAACTCGCTGCCGACCTTGGCGTGTCCGGCTGGGTCCGCAACGCCTCCGACGGTGTCTACTGCCTCGCCGAGGGAACCCTTGAGGCCGTGGACGCCTTCGCAATAAGACTGCGCGACTCGGCCCCTCCTATGGCCGTTGTGGAATCGGTCATCGCCGAGGAGGTCGACCCGGAAGGTCACCAGGACTTCACCATCGTGCCGTCCGAGGCGGTCGAGGGCGCGATGACGCTCATCTCCCCTGATATCGCCACCTGTGAAGCCTGCGCGAGCGAGCTCCTGGACCCCGATGACCGTCGCTTCCGCTACCCCTTCATCAACTGCACCAACTGCGGACCCCGTTTCACCATCATCGAGGACGTCCCGTACGACCGTCCCATGACGACGATGCGCGACTTCCCCATGTGTTCGGACTGCGCCGCGGAGTACGGCGACCCGGCGGACAGGCGCTTCCACGCGCAACCTGATGCCTGCTTCGTCTGCGGTCCCCGCCTCTACCTCAACGCTCCGGATGTGGACCTGGAGTGGTGCTGGTCACCCGGCTGCGAGGCATCCCCGCGTCCGCATCGGGATCGCGATGCTGAACGCCAGCGCTCGGATGAACTGCTCTTCTCGGCAACCCGGCGGCTGATAAGCGGCGGGATCGTCGCGGTCAAAGGACTGGGCGGCTTCCAGCTCGTGTGTGACGCCACCAGCGAGCAGGCCGTCAGCCGTCTTCGCCAGCGCAAACATCGGCAAGGCAAACCGCTGGCGATCATGGTGCCCACGATGGAATACGTCCGGACGCTGTGCCTGGTGTCCGCCGAAGAGGAAGCGCTGCTGTGCGGGCCTGCAAGGCCGATCGTCTTGCTGCGCCTGCGTCCGGGCTCAACCCCGCTGGCTCCCGCGGTAGCGCCGGGGTTGTCCGAGGTAGGCGTGATGCTGCCGTACACACCTCTGCACCACCTGCTGCTGCATGAGGCCGATCGACCGCTGGTGATGACGAGCGGGAACCTCTCGGAAGAGCCCATCTGCACGGGTAACGCCGAGGCCCTGGCACGGCTTGACGGCATCGCTGACGCGTTTCTGATGCACGACCGCGACATCTACTCGCGCTATGACGACTCGGTGACCCGCGTGGTGCGCGG
>JBFHJN010000107.1:0-6003 GCA_041595875.1 Coriobacteriia bacterium | reverse complement strand
GAAGCAAGGCAGCGCAAAAACTCAGGAGTAACGCATGGCCGTCGACTACAGCAAGTACCACAGGCTGTTAGATTCGTCCGACCAACCCTCTGCACCGGAGGCTCCTGCCCCTAGTGGGGGCGGTGTCGACTACAGCAAGTATCACGCGTTGCTTGATGAGTACAAGCCGGCTCCTCGCGCACCTGCTCCTGATCCTAACCAGAACACGTCTGCCCTTGGCGACGTGGGCACTGCTCTCAAGGCAGGTGCCCAGCGTGTCGTTAGTGAGATACCTGCACTGCTGGACATACCGATCGCTGGGGCGACGGGGCGTACGCCGTTTACGTCTGCGACGTCTGCGATTGGCGAACTGACTGGTTTCCAGCCGGGGAGGTTTGCCGAGGGCGCGCAGCAGGTGTACAGCCCTGCACAGCAGGCGTTTTTGCGAGAGGGTGCCGAACAAGAAGGCTTCCTCAACACGTTCGCCCACTACGCCTCTAACCCGCTGCGCGCCGCTGTACAGGGCGTAGAGTCGATCCCCGGTATGGCCCTTGGTGGCACGTATGCTCGCGCGCTGCGTGGTGTGCAGGGTCTCGGTACCGCTGCCCGGTTCGGCGCTGGTGAAGGCGCAGTTATGGCTGGCGCGTCAATGCAGGAGATGCTCGACGACGAGGTTGATCCGCAACGCGCTGCAGGATTCGCTGCGCTCGTTGGTGCCGGTGGCGGCGCTCTAGGTGCCGCTGGCGGCGCGCTGTCTCGTCGCCTTAGTCTCACCAACCCGGATGAGTTGCTGGGGCTTGGAGGCCGCGCTGTGGCTCGCGAGGGCGTGGCGCCGCTTGGGCTCGCTCGTCGAGTTCCTGGAGGGGCGCTTGCCGAGGGTTTGTTTGAAGAGGCGCCGCAGTCTGCGCTTGAAACCGCGCTTGCAAACATCGCGGCTGGCCGTCCTGCCGGTGAGGGTGTGGCCGAAGCCACTGCGCAGGGTATGGTCATCGGTGGCCTGATGGGCGGCACGCTCAACATCCCCGGCGCTCGTCGCCCGCGCGATGTCACTCAAGACGCGCCTCCTGCTCCCGCATCTGTACCAACTGCTCTCGAAGCTGCCCTGCGTACAGATACGCGGCCTGTACAGCAGTGGGTGGACGAACAGGTTGGTATCGGGCGCACCCCTGCCCAGACTCGCAAGGACGCCGAGGCGGCGTTTGGCGGCACTGTCGAACCCACGATCATCCTGGACGAAGACGGCCGGGTTAAGACAACCACCTCTGCTTTCGAGGTGTATTCCTTCCAAAACGATTTCGATGCTCGTGTCGAGAAGCAGCAGAACCAGCCCGAGCCTGAAGCCGAAGACCCGGCACTCACCGATCTGCGTACGTCTGCACCGAACGCTTTCCGAAAGGACGGTGCGCTCAACGCTGTGGCCCAGCGTGCGTGGGACGCGTACAACGAGTTCTCCGATTCGGAAGTAGTTGCAGCCATCGAAGAGCTTGCGGCAGATACCCGCACGGCGCGGTGGCGCGTCCCGATGCTGGAAGCGATCCAGCGTGCTCGACAACAGGGGGAGCAAGATGCCGGAGTGGCTGATGGAGGCGGTCGAGTTGCGGGTGGTGTCACAGATGGAGGCCGAGGCGCTGTACAACCTGAAGCAGTCGGGGACGGAGGAGTGCGTCCCGGCGTACCTGCTGTCGGCGGCGAACAGACTGGAACTGTGGTTGACCCAACCCGCGAATCGCTTGCCCGCGTAGCCGACACGGCCGTAGCTGCAGGATCATTTCCCCCGTTGCCGAAGGTACAGCAAAGTGTTGTGGACTACATGCTGGACCAGATCCGTGAAAACAGCACGGACAACATCATTGACGCAAAGGGCGATCCGAGGTACGAAGAAATCGCGAAGGGGATGGGCATCGCACGCGGTAGCGTCAAGGTGGCAGTAGATGGCGCCATCCGGCGCATCGCCGACGCGCAAGGTGTTAGCGTCGAAGAGATGAAAGCCGCGCTCCAGGCGCGAGCGGCGCGACAGCGCAAGACCATCCCTGCCGATGCTGACGCGCTCGGGCTATCCCCAGCAGAGCAAGCCACCGAACTCGATCTGGAAGACGTATTCGGCGAAGAGTCGGGTATGGGTCAGATCAGCACCATCGCTGGGTCACAGATCGAGACTGGCGAAGACCCTCGCGCAACCGCACTTGCTGCCGCTCGCCCTGATCCTGTTGCAGAGCGCCGCGCCGAAGAGGCTCGGCAACGCCGTGAGGCCGCGCTGGACCAACTCCTCGCCATGCCGGAAGCAGTAGAAGCCGCCGAGGACTGGGACGACATGCGTACTGAAGGCGCGATTTCGTCCGCAGAGCTTAGCCGCGACGACGCGGTTGAGTGGGTCTTGTCGTACGTACAGATGAAGCACGGGGAGATTACAGCAAATGAGCTTGACAAAATCCAACGGGAACTCGAAGCAACCGCCGTCCCGGCCACAACGCCGTCCCTGGTCTCAGGCAGAAATGCGCTCCTCGAAGCACCTCGCGCTGATGCAGCAGTTGCAGAACCTGCTCCTGGCGACCGAGGAGATGTTGGCGATCGAGCCGGACAACCTGAAACTGCAGAAGGAAGCCCAGCAGTTGCGGAGCCTGCTGACAGCGCACCAGCGGCAGATCAGCCAACCGACCCGATCACCCGGCGCGTACTAGCGCTTCGTGCGCTTGATCTTGGGGAGCGGCAAACTGCTCGCCTTGACCGGTTGATTCAGCGGTACCAGCAGGGCGACATCGACCTCAGCAGGCTCGCCCTCGAACTGGAAACGTTGGAGATGCAGGCGTTCCCGGAAGACCGTGGGGGTCAGGGGATTCGCCGGTCTCGCGCAGAGCGATCGCGTGGTACAACCATCGACGCTATCTGGGATGCCGTTGGCAAGGTAGCTACGCCTGCCGGTCGTAGGAAGATCGTCGTTGTGCAGTCCGCGGACGAACTGGTCGCTGAAGGGCTCCTCAATTCCGAAGACGCCGGTGTGACGCAGGCGTTCGTCGACAACAAGGGTACGGCGTACTTCATCGCCGACCATATCGACCCCGGTACCGAACTCGGGGTGTTTCTGCACGAGGTTGGCGCCCACCTCGGCCTTGAGAATATCCTGACCGGCAAGCAGTACCTGTCGCTTGTGCGCCAAGTGGTGCAGTGGGCAGAGACGAACACCGGGCTCGAAGGGCAGATCGCTCGCCGTGCAGTCGATCGCGTGGACGCTGCCGAAGTCGAGACTGTCGAGGACAACCGTGCCGAACTGATTGCGTACTTCATCGAAGAGGCCGTTGCTGCAGGTGTTGATCCCACGGCCCTGACGTACAAAACCGACATCGGGCGCTGGTTCCGCACCTTGTGGGCTGCGTTTAAGACAGCGCTGCGTCGCCTTGACATCATATCTGCCGAGAAACTTACCGCTCAGAACGTCGTCGATCTAGCATATGGTGCTGCACAGCTTGAACTGAACGAGGATGTAGCTGTTCGTCTGAGGGCCGGCAAGGCAGCGTTCTCCTACGCCGGAGAACGAGCCAGTACCGCGAACCTCTCGGCTCTGCAGCTTGCGAAGACGTTGCGGGAAGGCGGCTGGCCGAGCACACACACCCGCAGGGGCACCGGTTGGTTCCAGGCTAAGGACGGGATGTGGCGTTTCGAGATCGACGACAGTCAGGCTCGCCTGCTCACGTCCAAGTTCGGCCTGTTCCGCTCCGAACACAAGCGGCTGGACCAGGTGCTGCACCATCCCGATTTGTTCCGGGCGTACCCTGAACTGCGGGAAGTCACGGTCGGCAGCGTAGGGTTCAACTTCGGTGTAGAGGGCTGGTACGACGAGAACGCGAACTTCATCGCTCTCAAGAGCGCCGACACGCCTGCAGAGCAAAAAGAGGTGCTGGAAACGCTCGTCCATGAAGTACAGCACGCCATCCAGGCCATCGAAGGCTTTGCTCGTGGAGGTAACACGCGCGAGTGGCACAGCGTAAATGTGGACGAGTGGGGCCGCACCGCTCAGCAGTTCTGGGACGATCAGTTCCTCAACCGTTCAGACGCGCTTCTCGACAAGCTGCAGGAGCACGGGTACGAAGTTCCCGGCAAGTTCGGGGTGCAGCGGATGTTCGATGCACTGCTTACTGGTGAAGATCAGGCTATCAAAGCGACGAAATTTCTGTTCCGCAACAATGAGAACCACTTCGACGTCGGCGATGGCACGTTGCCGGTCCCTGCTTCAGAAAAGATCACGTCTGAGAACCGTGATCGGGTTGTTCGCGCACGCATCCAGGCTATCGCCGAGTACATCCAGAACGACAAGGACGCGCAGGCCATGCTGAGCGCCTATACGGCGTACAAGAACCTGCGGTCGCTGAGCGATGAGGCGTTCAGGAAATACACCCGTCTGCTTGGCGAAATTGAGGCACGCGATGTATCTGCACGTCTGACTGCAACGGCAGAAGAACGCCGTGCGCAGGAGCCCTATACGTCTGAGGCGATCCCGGACAGCGAAGTGATTGTTCGTCGGCAGTGGGAAGGTGGTCCGGGGCGGGGAGGCAAGACGCCGGCCGAAAGCCGTCCGCTCGCGCAGCGGTTCTCAAAGCGTGCGGTATCGACACCGGAAGGGTTCCTCGACGTGGTGCGGGATCGCGTCAGTGACTTCTTCATCAACCCGGTCGGCGCCATCAAAGAGCACGGCATGGGGTGGCTCACGCTTGAACAGCTTGCCGATGTTGTGAAGTCTCGTGCTGCGCTGCGGTACCGCGACGTGATGGTTACCATGCAGAAGTTCTCGAAGGACCGCGTGCACGACGCAGCAGTGATTGATGCAGACTGGGCAAAGCTCTCCGAGAACGAGCAGGCTCGCCTATCCGAAGTCATGCGTACAGCTACGCGTAAGGGGTTCGATCCTGCCGAGGAAACCGCGAAGGGTGACGAGCAGACGGCCCTCGCCCTGCAGTACGAGGGCATGTCTCCTGCAGCAAAGAAAATCTACACCCGCGTGCGGGACTACTACGCTCAGAACTACGAGACGCGTCGGCAGATCATGCTGGAAGCTGCTAACCGTGCCAAGGCCAGCGGTCAGGCAGGGGCCGAGGTGGATAGGCTGTTCGCCAAGGTGAAGGGGCCGTACTTCCCGCTGATGCGTGTCGGAGGGTGGTACTCGGTGGGTATGTCGCCGGAACTGGCTGCACTGATGGATAAGAAGGAAGACGGTACCGCGACCGCCGCAGAACTCAAGCAGATCGACAAGATGCGCACCGACGAGGCGCACTACATCGCTCGCGGGCACCGCTCGCGCCGCGAGGCTCGCTTATCTGAACGGGAACTGCGTAGTACGCTGGGGGTTGCACGGAGTAACCGTGCCGAGGAGCGTATCGGTCGTGAAGTGGCGACCATCCCTGACCTTGCAAAAGTCGAGGCATACATCGCCGCCGATCTACCGGTAGGTGTGCGCACCCAGGTCAAGGAAATGATGGCGCAGATGTACTTCGACATGTTACCGGACCACAGTGCGCTCAAGCGGCAGATGAAACGGGAAGGTGTGCACGGTGAGGATACGGACATGCGGCGGGTGTTTGCCGCGTCGTCGATCTCCGGGGCGCACCACATCTCTCGCCTGAAGTACGCGAACGACCTGTCGTCGGCGATGGTTGATGTACGGAAAGACGGGCGTCTCGGGGAAACCCAGCGGATGCTGTCGAACGAACTGGCGAAGCGTACTGCGCTGGCGATGGAGGCAGAGCACCACCCCGTTGTTGATCGTGTGATGCAGGCCAGCTACTTCTCACATCTCGGGATGTCGCCTGCGTTCATCCTGACCAACCTCACCCAGGTGCCGATGATCACTGCGCCGTGGCTGGGTGCGCGGCATGGGTTTGCGAACGCTTCTCAGGCGCTTGCATCAGCATTTACCGACACGGCACAACTGGTCAAGGCTACCTACGAGGGCAAGGGCTGGAAAGACGGCTGGCGCGCAGAGTTCGACTGGACGAGCAAGTTTCCCGAAGGGACGAACGAGGACAAGCTGTTCCG
>JBFHJN010000106.1:0-6165 GCA_041595875.1 Coriobacteriia bacterium | reverse complement strand
GCGAAGAAGGCATGGCGCTGGCCAACGAGTTCGGGCTACAGTTCGTACCGACATTCGTGTTCGTAGATTCCTCCGGTGAAGAGGTCAACCGGATGGTAGGGCTGGTCTCCGAGTCCGCCCTTCGTGAGACGCTCGACAACCTGGAGTAGGCGCCACAGAAGACAAGGACCGCCATGTTCCACCGCATGATCGCACTCGACGCCCCGAAGGCGAGCCAGAGGGGCGTCATCCTCCTGCTCGCTACGCTCATATGCCTCACGGCGCTTTGCGGGTGCGCTGAACGCGTGCCGGTCGAAGAAGAGCCCGCTCCTGCGCCTGAGTCCTCAGCCTCAGTGGTCGACTCCGCCACCAACCAGACGGAGACCACCGTGGACGCGCAGCCCGGGCCGCTCATGGCCGAGAAGGTCGCGGACTTCATCCAGGGCTTCGTGCTAGCCGATGCCGAGCTCATGGCCTCGACCCTAAGCCCTGTGAACGCTGCCAGGGTGATTAACGTGGCGCCGGCCATAGCCATGGGGGGCCCTATCGGCCGGGTGGTCTCGGTCGATCAAGACGCCGACGGCATCCTGATCGTCACGGTGGAAGAGGACGAGACCAACTACACGCTCGTCCCCCTCATAAGCGATGACGGGGTCAACCTCACCGTCCTGACGTGGCAGGGATCGGCAGACGAGCGCGTCAGCGAAACGGAAGTCACGTATACATTCGTGAACAACGACGGCGAGTACGTCATCGACCTCATAGACGGAAGTGCCTCATCAGGCGTGGTGGTGCAGTAAGCCGAAGGCCTTGGTTTCCCGCGCAGCTGGTATCATGTCGGCAGACACGATCACACACACAAGCGGTCTGAAGGCCGCTGCAAGGAGGCGGCCATGCAGACTTGCCAGAACTGCGGGACACAGGTCCCCGATGAGGGTCGCTTCTGCCCCGAGTGTGGCTCGGCGGTAGGGCCCGCCATCCCGTCAGCGCAACCCGTTCCCCAGGGCGAGCCGCAGTACGCTCCACAGCCCGCACCTCAGTACGCCCCGGCGGCACAGGTCATGCAGCCCGTTGAGAAGAAGAGCCGCAAAGGCCTGATCATCGGGATAGCGGCCGTCGTGCTTATCACGCTTCTAAGCTGTTGTGGCGTAGGAGCCTGGGCGGCGATCAACTACGGCGTCATAGAGGGCCCCAGCGTCGCAGGAGACGCAGACTCCTCCAAGGTGGAGGCTATCCAAACGTTCGCGGTGGGACTTGGCGCCCTGGACTTCGACATGATCCGCAGCGTGACCATGGACGACGTCCACGATGAGATTGCGCTTGTGGAAGAGGCCGTGGATGCCGACCGCGAGTACTGGACCACCTCGACCCTGCGTAGCTCTGAGGTGTCAGAGCCTGATGGCGTGCTGCTGATGACCTTCGAGGACACGGACGGCTACGTGTCCTACATACGCGTCTATCCGCCCAGCGACGGAGGCATGATCCTCCAGGTAGAAGACTGGGATGACGAGATGACCGAGGAGAACGCCACCGCCACCGTCTTCCAGCTCATCGACGACGACGGCTGGAAGGTCTACAGCATCGATGGCGATACGCTGGACGTGTTCTTCGGCCAGTAGGAGCCGTCACCGACCGCCTGTATGGACCGCCGAGACGAGCTGTCCCACGAACTCGCCCAGAACCGACGGGTCGTCTTGCCGCTTCACCAGCGCGCTGCCCACGATGACCCCGTCGGCGATGGCTGACACCGTCGCCGCCTGAACGGGTGTTGAGACGCCGAAGCCCACCGCCACCGGCAGGGGTGAAGACGCCCGCACCCGCGCGACCAGATCGGTCAGCTCGGCCGGCAGTTCGGTCCGCTCCCCCGTCACGCCAAGCGAGCTCACCACGTACACGAATCCGGTGGATGCCTCGCCCGCCACAGCAAGTCGTTCGGGTGTCGAGGTGGGCGCCGCAAGAAACACGGTGTCGATACCCCTGGATGCGGCCTCACGCTTCCACTGGACCGCCATGGGATTGTCCGGCGGCATGTCGGGCACGATGAACCCGGCCACGCCCGCCTCGGCGGCCTTCTGGCCCACTCTGGCCAGCCCCATCCGCATCATGGGATTGAGGTAGGTCATCACCACGAGCGGTGGCATACCGGGCAAAGCAGCCGCTTCACCGGCCAGGTCGAGCGTCTCGGCAAGCCCGAAGCTGCCTTCGCAGGCACGCGCGGCCTCTGCCGCGTGCTGGATCACCGGACCATCGGCGAGCGGGTCCGCGTAGGGCACGCCAAGCTCGATGACGTCGGCGCCCGCACGCGCCACCTCCACCAGCGCGGCGAGGCTTCCCGCTCGGTCAGGGTACCCGCCCATCAGGTAGGCCACGAGCGCGGGATGCCCCTTGAGGAACGCCGCCTCAAGACGGGAAGGGGTGCTACTCAACGCCGGCCTCCCTCACGATGTCCATGTCCTTGTCACCACGGCCCGAGACGTTCAACACGACGACCGCGTCAGGACCAAGCTCGGCTGCCAACCGGGGCAGGAGCGCCAGGGCATGCGAGGACTCGATGGCCGGGATGATACCCTCCGTGCGTGTGAGCAGCACGAACGCCTCCAGCGCCTCGGCGTCGGTGACCGCTTCGTAGCGGACCAGGCCCGAGTCTTTGAGGCTGCCATGCTCCGGCCCCACTCCCGGATAGTCCAGACCGGCGGATATCGAGTACGCCTCGAGCGGGTTTCCTGCATCGTCTTGCAGCAGATAGCTGTAGAAGCCGTGCATGACGCCGGGAGTCCCCTTCGTGAGCGCCGCACCGTGCTTGTCGGTCTCAACGCCGAGACCCGCCGCCTCCGCCCCGATCAGCAGCGGACGCGATCCTGCTGGAAGGTGACGCAAGAACGGATAGAACATGCCGATTGCGTTGCTTCCGCCACCCACACACGCGATGACAGCGTCGACGTGGTCGACCTTCTTGACCTCGAGCTGGACCAGCGTCTCCTCGCCGATGACGCACTGGAATCCGCGGACGATCGCGGGATACGGATGCGGACCCACCGTGGAACCGATGACGTAGAAGGTGTCCTCAACGCGCTCCACCCAGTGTCGAAGCGCGGCGGTCGTGGCGTCCGCGAGCGTGCCGCCGCCCTCATCCACCGGGACCACCTCTGCCCCCAGCAACTTCATCTTGTAGACGTTGAGCGACTGTCGGCGGATGTCTTCAACACCCATGAACACGGCGCACTCCAGGCCGAGAAGAGCAGCCGCTGTCGCTGTTGCCACACCGTGCTGCCCGGCGCCCGTCTCGGCTATGACGCGGCGCTTGCCCATGCGTTGTGCGAGCATGCACTGGCCGAGAGAGTTGTTGATCTTGTGCGCACCGGTGTGATTGAGGTCCTCGCGCTTGAGATACACCGCGCCCAGACCGACCGCCTCGGCGAGACGCTCGGCCTTGTAGAGCGGCGATGGCCGGCCGACGTACTCGGCAAGCAGGTAAGAGAGCCGTTCCCGGAACGTAGCGTCTTGCATGGCGGACTCATACGCATCGCTCAGCTCGGCAAGCGCCGGCATGACCGTTTCCGGTACGAAAGTGCCTCCGTAGGGACCATAGAACCCCTGTGCATCAGGGCTGGAATACGCGTCATCCGCAGACGGCAGCAAGGCGTCAGACATCTTGATCCTCCTCATCGGCCGCCCTCACGGCGGCAACGAACGCGTCTATTCTCGTGCGGTCTTTGTGACCCGGACGCTCCTCGACCCCCGAGGAGACATCTACCGCGAAAGGACGGAACAACCGAACGGCGTCCGCGACGTTCACCGGCGTGAGTCCGCCGGCAACGATAAGTGAAGCCCATCCGGGGAGTGCCGCGACATGTGTGTGCCAGTCGAAAGCTTTGCCGGTTCCGCCACTACTTTGCGAGGAGTATGTGTCGAGTAAGATAGCGGCGGCCGCGCCCCGGAAGGGCTCAACCATTCCTGAAGCGAAGTTCGTGCCGACTTTCAAAGCCTTAATCGCCGGGACGGGTGCGGCAGCACAATCCTCGGGCGTTTCATCGCCGTGGAACTGCACCGCGCTCAAGCCCAGCCGTGACACGGCTTCGGAGACGAATCCGGGATCCGCATCGACGAACACCCCCACGCGCGCCACCATCGGCGGCACCGCGGCCAATGCCTTCTCGGCCTGCTCCAGCGTCACTTCACGCGGGCTGGGCGCAAGCACGAATCCGAGAGCGTCTGCTCCCGCACGGACCGCCATGGCCGCATCGGCGGCGTTCGTGATGCCGCATATCTTGATGCGTGTCCGGTGCATCTGTGCCTGTCTACTCATGATCTGACAACTCCCCGCGATCTGCCGGGGTACGCAAGACCCCGGTCAGCTCCTCAAGCATCGATTCAGGGCGAGGCGCACGCATGAGCGTCTCACCGACGAGCACCGCATGCGCTCCGGCCGCAGCGGCAGCCTCGACGTCGGAGCGGGACTTCACACCGCTGGCGGCGATGAGCGTGAGGTCATAACGCTGCGCCTCAACGATCATGTCCCTCGCCCGCCCGGGATCCACGTCCAGGGTCCGCAGGTCCCTGCTGTTGACGGCCACGACCCCGGAAGCCACACCGAGGGCGATGGCGAATTCATCGGGATGCGCGATCTCGACCACCGGCGTGAGCCCGAGGGTCACGGCGATGTCGGCGTACTCGCGGGTCAGACCGCCCAGCACGCTCACGATGAGCAGCACCGCGTCGGCGCCATGACCGCGCGCCACGAACAGCTGGACCGGATCCACCACGAAGTCCTTACACAGCACCGGCACATCCACGGCGTCCGCGACATCGGAAAGATCGGTGAAGCTGCCACCGAAGTACTCCGGCTCGGTGAGGACGCTGATCGCAGCGGCACCGCCATGCTGGTAGTGCAGCGCCTGCTTGGACGCCTCACATTCGCTGGCGATGACGCCTGCCGAGGGAGACGCCTTCTTGACCTCGGCGATGACGGCGACGTCGGTGCGCTGCCGCAGCGCCGCCGCGAAGTCGCGCACGGGACGCCCGGCAGCCGCGAGTCGCTCGCGATCCGCCAAAGAAAGCGACCCGTACTCGGCCTTGATGCGCTCGTAGCGCATCGCTTGCATCTTTGCCAGGAAGTCGCTCACGCGGCGCCCTCCCCCGCAAGGCGCTGGCTGACGGTGGCCAGTGCTTCAAGTCTTGCAAGGGCCTCACCTGAGTCGATCGAGGTACGGGCAAGCGCCACGCCTTCCGCGAAGTCACCCGCCCTGCCTGCGGCTACCAACGCCGCGGCTGCGTTCATCAGGATGATGTCCCGTTTGCCCGAGTGCTCACCCGACAAGATCGCGCGGATCGTCTCGGCGTTCTCGGCAGCGTCTCCGCCCGCAAGATCGGCGACCGAACCGCGTGCAATCCCGCACTCCTCGGGAGTGATCGCATAGAGGCGCACACCGTCAGGCGTGGCCTCCGCGACCTCGGTGGGCCCGGAAGCGGAGACCTCGTCCAGGCCGGGATGCCCGTGCACGACGAGGACCCGCTCGGCACCCAGACGCGACGCCACCTCGGCCATCACCGGGACGAGCGCAGGGTCGTACACACCCAGAAGCTGACGCGTGGCGCCGGCGGGGTTGGTGAGCGGACCGAGGATGTTGAATACGGTGCGAATGGCGATCTCGCGACGTGTGGGACCCGCGTGACGCATGCTGGCGTGCAGCGCCTGCGCGAACAGGAAGCCCACGCCGGTCTCGTCGATGCATCGCGCCATCTGCTGGGGGGTGAGGTCGATGCGCACGCCCAGCGCCTCCAGCACGTCCGCGCTGCCGGAGCGCGAGGACACCGCGCGGTTGCCGTGCTTGGCGATAGGCGCACCCGCACCCGCCGCGACAAAAGCCGCCGTCGTGGAGATGTTGAAGGTCGCCAGCCCGTCGCCGCCGGTGCCGCACGTGTCGATGTAGCCCTCCACGGTGGGCCGCACAGACGCGGCGCGCTCTCGCATCGCACGCGCGAAGCCCACGATCTCATCGACTGTCTCGCCCTTCATGCGGATGCCGGTCACCAACGACGCTATCTGCGCCGAGGTGGCCTCACCGTCCATGATGAGCCCCATGACCGTGTACGCCTCTTCTTCCGAGAGGATCCC
Source organism: Coriobacteriia bacterium (assembly GCA_041595875.1). Lineage (GTDB taxonomy): Bacteria > Actinomycetota > Coriobacteriia > Anaerosomatales > Anaerosomataceae > UBA2279. The sequence continues at coordinate 71 of JBFHJN010000106.1, read as the reverse complement.
TCCGGTCACGACACGGTCGATCGCCGCAGGTAGTGTCGCGACTGCGGGACGGGGTCCGGCGCTCAGACAGT
>JBFHJN010000105.1:0-6292 GCA_041595875.1 Coriobacteriia bacterium | reverse complement strand
CCCTCGCGTTTACTTTGTAAAGGAAGTGGGAGAGGATGTCGTAATCACGGTGAACGAGATTGACCTGAACGACACGAGCAATGCGATCCCTCACCTCGACTCGTGGTACTTCTGGGATGACTACCCGATGCAAGTAGGCGAGCACTGCGCGTTCACTGGTGATGCTGGCGTGGATCAAGCATGGTTCGGGCGCACCGATGGGGACGTAGCGGCCCTGTACGCTGAGTTCGGAGAGAACGCAGAAACTGTACTTGGGTTCCCTATGGCCGCAGTGGTGCGATTCACCAGCCCCCAGGTTCTCAGCAACGACGGTAAGCCTACGGCCCGTGGGTCCCTCGTGGTGACGGATGTGTCACTAGACCTTGCCGACAGCGGGGCCATGCTCCTTACTACGGAACTACCATGGGGCGAGCAGCCCGGGGCGGCATGGAGCGGGCGCATCCTAGGCCAACTCAACAACCTAGTGGGCCAGCGCACGCTGAGGGACGACAGTCCCAAGGTGTTCATTGGGCAAGAGGCCGGTAACTACATCCTCCGCGCAGAGGCAGTGGACTGGCGACCACTCACAATCACCGGGGTACATTGGAAGGGACAATACTTCAAACGCACCCGATCAGTTTAAGGAACTATAATGGCAACCACCCCATCGTGGCAGAACTCCAGTGCATACTCAATGCTCAGTCTAGGCTCAGCCTTGATTCAGGGGTGGTCTGCCCGGTACACAATCAAACAAAACTCGCGGATTCAGGACAACCAGTACGCATACAGCACGCGAATGGGGACCCTGAACAACGAGCTTGCCAACCAGCAGGCGGCGATTGACAACAGCCTTCGGGCTGGGTCGAACCGCCTGATGAACGCACAGGCCAACGCTGAGAACATCCTACGACAGATCAGCAACAAGCGGCTGCTTGCCCGCGCCTCTGATGAGCACGAGCAGGCCACCGAGAACTTCCTACGCAGCCAAGAGGCCATGGTCCAAGGCAGTCTGGAGGACCAGATCGCAGCCGCCGAGCAGCGCGGGGCGTATGCAGCAGCCAGCGCACTCAGCGGCACCCTCGGCACGACTATCGAGGGCATGGAGCAGACGCTCAACCTCAAGCAGAATCGAGCCGCTGAGTACCAGCTACGGCAGAACAACTACATGACGTACGACCAGCTTCAACAGTTGGCTGGCATCGTACCTACTGCCATCTCGCAGCTTGACAGCGGGACCACCATCCCCAATCTGGACTACGGTGTGTCGTTCTCTCAGGCGCGGTCACTGGCACCAGCACCCGTGTCGCAGTCACCCGCAGGTAACTTCTTCACTGACGCTTGGTCGTGGGCACTGGGCAACCCAGATGGCTTCCGTCAAGTAGGGGCCGGGGTTAGCTCGTGGTTCACACCCAAGGCATCCGATGTGCCGATGTTCAACGCTTTACCATAAGGACAAACTATGACTTGGAGTGGATACTCTGAACAGGGGCAAGGCTCGCAAGAGCGTGGCCCCGGCACCTTTGCCAACAACGCCCCACGGGCAGTGCAAGGACAGGCCAGCACCCGCGCAGGTGGTGAGGTCCGTGGCGGCGTTCGATTCGTCGGTGGCGGTACCCAGTCCGTAGGCCGGGTGACCGGCGCGGACACACAGGCACCAGCCGCCACTAAGGTGCAGGACGGCACTCTGGACATCCTCATGCGGCTGGGGCAGCAGACCCTAGCCCCACGGATCGCCGCCATCAAGCAGCGGGCTGAGGTTGACGGGGCAGTACGGCACGCCAGTGGTGTGGCGCTCAAAGAGATTATCAATGAGCAGCCGTGGTATGCCAACGTGTTTGGTACCGCCCCAGCGGTTGAGGGAGCCCGGGCCTATGGTGCCCGTGCGGCTACTGCGCGGTTCGTGCAGGCCAACCTTGAGGACATGGAGAACTTGGCATCCCAGCCGCCTGAGGCCATCGCCCCTTTGCTGACCGCGCAGATGGATCAGTACATGACCGGAGATGCTGCCACCGATGCGGTCATCAAGAACGAGTTGATCGGCCAGATTCCAACGCTGGTAAAGGCACACACGAAGTCACACGTTGCGTACATGCAGAAGAAGGCAGACGCAGCACACTTCCAAGCCCTCACGAGTGGAGCGGAGAAGTACGGGGCCATGCGCAATCAGCACGACCTCATGACCGACGAGGACGCCGAGCTTGCCCAAGCCGAACTGGCGGAGACTTTCCTGCCACCAGCGGGGCGCAACCCTGACAGCCACTGGCGTAACGTCATCAACGTGGTCGTGGATCAGGCTGCAAAGGGCAACAGTCACTTCGTGGCAGCGGCAACCCAAGCCGGTATCCTTGAGGCCATGCCTCCTGATTACCGAGATGCTGTCAAGCAGAACATTGCCAAGGCCGCACCGTCGATCTTCGCCAAGTCTCTCATGTCTGACCTCGACCTCATGACGGCTGTCGTCGCCCTGCGCACCAACCCTCCTGACCTGCCTGAGGAGATTGCAGCAGAGCACGCCCGACTCAACGCCATCATGGCGCAACGCACCGGCATCCCTGCATCCATCGTGTCGTTCTTCGACGGCGGCGACCTCGCCTCAATGTTCCAGACTGACCAGCGCCGGGACCTGCAAGAGCAGGCCAAGGCAGGTAACGCGGTTGCAGCAGACATGCTACGCCAGCAGGCTGAGATTGAGAAAGCGCAGGCGCTAGCCCGCAACACCACGATGTACACGCAGGGGCTGCGCGACGGCTTCAATGATCCAAAGGTCAACATGGTCGTTCACGCCAAAGGACTGGCCCGGGTCTTCGGGCTGACCGACGAGCAAGCCTCGGATGCGTGGCGCGGTATGCTTAACGGCACCGACGCTGCCGGGTTCGGTCAACTGCTCAGCCGGTCGCCTAACGAGACGAACACGGCCATCAAGGAGCACATTCAGGTGTGGTCCTCAGCAGCAAGCCGCCCTCAGTCCAAGGAGGCATGGCAGGGCGCGTGGAGCCAGCTTCTGAACATGGCGTCTAACGTGCCAGCAGGTGAGTTCCGCGAGCGCACACTAGCAACCCACATGGGCGCGGAGCAGGCGGCTACCGTGCTGGAGGCGCAGCGGCTCATGGCCGGTGGTGCGGACTCTCTGACTGCCATCACCATCGCCACCACCGAGGCACCCGCACGCCGTGCAGCCGCTAAGTGGAAGGCACAGGCCGATGACAAGAAGTACGAGGAGACGCGAGACATTGTCAGCAACCGCGTGCAGGACAGCATCGCAACGAATGACGGCTTCCGTATGCTCCGCTCGTTTACTGGCGGGCGCAAGCCAGAGCAGCGGCAGATCGACATGATCGCTGGCGTCATTGCCAACAACCTCAGCGGGCACATGAGCACGACTGCCACCGATGTGGATGTCACCATGAGGTCCATGGAGCGCGAGGGTGCGTTCACCTTAGCTGGCGGCGGGGCGGTAATCAACGCTGCGCCTCAGGACGCCATCGAGTACCCACTGCACCGGGCGGTGGGCTTTGACTCAGCGGCACAGGAAGATGCGGTCCACGAGGCTATGAACATGCTCATCGACGAGCGGCTCAAGGAGGACGGCTACGGTATGACGGCAGGCGCAGCAGCGCGTGCGATGTTCAACCCGTTCAACTCAAGCCACAGCATGTTCTCGATCCCACGGACGGACGGCTACGAGGCCAGCGGCTACTCTGTTATCCGCCTTCCCCGCGATAAGAACGACACCACGATCACCTATGCCGCGACGTACGAGAAGGATGGGGTGCCACGGCAACTCATCGTGACCTCGGACATGGTTGCCTCCAAGTACCGCGAACTCATCGGTATGGGTCGAGCAGGACCAGCCAGCGTTGGGGGAGTGCCAATCAAAGACATCGGCACAGACTCTATCATCGTCCCATCGGGACAGAACTATTAAGGAATCACATGGACATCCAGACACTAAAGAGCATGTCAAAAGAGGACGCTTTCCAGTGGGCCTCTCAGTTTTCCGGCGTACCCGCAGATGTACTGGATGGCCTGTGGGCCGCAGAGAGCAACCGAGGCACCAACATGGTATCACCTGCCGGTGCTCGCGGCCACTTCCAACTCATGCCCAACACCCAGAAGCTGTTCGAAGAACAACTGGGCGTTAAGGTTAACCCGGACGACTTCCACGAGTCGCTGTACATCGCGGCGCATCACCTGAAAGCTGACCTCAAGCGCGAGAAGGGCGACATCGTAGGTGCTCTCCGAGCATACAACAACGGCCCGTTCTGGCGCAAACAGGCGGACCCCCGCGGCGAGAACGCAGCGTACGCCCAGCGGGTTCTTGCAGCAACAGGCCGCACCGAGGTAGGTGCGCAGGTCGAGGCAGGCCAGCTTCGTGTGGCTCAGTCCGGGAGCACCGGCCAGATCGCCCAACCGTCATTCCCTGATGACGTTGACATGGAGGCCCCAGTTATCTCCCGCCGTGCAGAGGACGTGATTGAGTTCGACCGTAAGGGAGAGCTTGGCACCACCGACCTTCTGTCGGAGAAGTGGGGCGATGCCCGGATCAACGCATGGGAGTGGATGAACGACCTGTCGGAGCGCCCGCAGGTTGACTCCCGGTTCGACTACTACAACTGGGAGGGCCGTGAGGAGCTTGAGTCCAAGGCCGCTAGCCCCAACGAGATTATGTTCTTGCGAGAGAATGTGACCTCCCCAGACGCTGCCCCTTGGGCGATGGAGCAGTTGGAGAAGTACCGGGCCAAGGACAAGAGCTATGGTGACTACAGCGCCACGGCCAACCTGCTGACGGAGATGGGTGTGAGCCTAGCCGACCCAGTCGGGCTGGTCATCGGGGCTGGCGCTAGCAAGGCGTTCGGTCTGAGTCGCGCTACGCTCCGCGCCCTGTCGGGCACCACGAGCCGCGCCGCCGTGGCTGGCCGCGTCGTCGGCTCTGCCGCTGTCGAGGGTGCCGCTGGCTCCGCAGGGTGGGAGGCGTTCCAAGACGTACTGGGCCAGCAGAAGTCGTTTGAGGACTACGCCCTCGCAGCGTCGTTAGGCGCTGGCTTCTCCGCTGCCTTGGCACCCATCGGCGTGCGCTCCGCGCTGCGCGAGCTTGAGCCTGACATGGTCGGCCACGTAGAGGCATTCCGTCGTGCTGAGTTTGAGCGTGTGGCTGCCCTAGACGCTGGCTCCCGCACTGCTGACCCAGTGGCTCAGGCTGCTGTGCTTGGCGACATCGCGGACACGGGCCGAGTTGGTGGCAACTCCCGCCGCACCGCAGACAAGATCATCCCTGATGCCCTGCTGCGCCAAAGCGTGGACGAGGTTGACGATGTGGTCCCACCTGCCCCCAAGCGGGCGGCCACAGAGGGTGCTACTCCTGACCCAGTGGTAGGCCCAGCTAAGCCGGACTCCATCCGTGAGGCTGCTGAGGCTACACTGCCCACACGTAAGGTGCAGCGAAAGAAGGCTGTGAGCGTCGATGACGTTGACGCGCTGGAGGATATGCTGGACAATCTGGAGGAAGTTGAGGAGGTCGATGTCGGGGCTATTGAGGCCCGCATTGCAGCGCTAGACGCAGAGCGTGACACGCTACTGGCTAAGGGCAAGCTGCCCCGCAAGGGAAGCAAGGCCCGCGCCCGGTACGACGCGATCATGGACAAGGAACTGCCTGAGGCCCAAGAGCAGATGCTGGTTGCTATCGACCGGGAGCAGGGCGACATGTATGGCCCCAAGACCAAGGATATCGAGGAGACTACAGACGGCAATGGTAAGACGGTGCAGCCTGTTGCGCAAGAGACTTTGCTCGACGCGCTGAACCAAGCCCGCAAGAGTAAGGACGCCCTCATCGCCACCATGGGCGAGGCGTTCAACACGCTGCTCCGCTATGGCGACCTCAAGACTTTGCGAGAGACGATGGTCAACTACGTGCCGTTGTCTCGTGGTGTGTACCGTCCGGGCCGGGCTATGCTCAACCCACCTGAGATTGTGACGCTTGGTGACCCACGCGGTGGCGCTGGTCTGGACTACGGGCGGGGCAAGGTGCTCATCCACGAGGCGGTACACGCCCTCACGGCCAACATCCTGTGGCGTGCCGTGGACCTCAAGCAGAAAGTACCGGCTGCACAGCAGCACGCTATCGACCGTATGCAGGAAGTGTTCAAAGAGTTCAACGCAGAACTCAAGCGCCGGGGCAACTTCGACCCAGAGCAGGGAGCAGGCTACGCAGCAGCGGACATCAAGGAGTTCGTATCGCAGGCCATGATGGACCCAGAGACTCAACGCATTCTCTCCGAGATGAAGGGCGAGAAGTACGGCGCACCCTCTATGTGGG
>JBFHJN010000104.1:0-6409 GCA_041595875.1 Coriobacteriia bacterium | reverse complement strand
GTTGCCGTCGAAGTCGTACTCCCACACGTAGTCGAGGATCTGCATCTTTGAGAGCACGCGTCCTTGGTTGAGCATGAGATAGCGCAGTAGCCGGAACTCGGTAGGGGACAGTTCAACCTCGCTCCCGTCGACGAACACCTGGTGCGTGTCTTCGTCCAAGAGGAGGTGCCCACACGCGAGCCGATGGCCGTCCGCGTCCCCACTGTGCGTGCGGCGCAAGATGGCCTCGATGCGCAACGACAGCTCTTCAAGGCTGAAAGGTTTGGTCAGATAGTCGTCGCCTCCGCCCCGGAAGCCGCTGCGCATGTCATCGGCGCTGTCGCGGGCCGTGAGGAAGATGACCGGCGTGTTGACGCCTTCGCGCCGAAGCCGGCTGCAGACCTCGAACCCGTCCACGTCCGGCAGTCCGACGTCCAAGACGATGAGGTCGGGATCTCCCGTTCGTGCAGCTTGCAGCGCCTCGAGCCCGGTGGATGCGGTCACAACATCGAATCCGGTGAACCTGAGCGCGGTGCGCAGCATGTCGACGAGCGACTCCTCGTCGTCGACCACGAGAACCGTGTATGCGGGTGCGTCAGCCGCCCTTGGGTTCATCGTGTTCTCCTTTGTACGGGATGAGCTTAGTGCCGATTCTCGCATCATACCCTTAAAGTTTCCTGTGAGGATTCTGTGGAGTGCCTGAGGAGGGCGGGAGATGCCGAGAATGTCGGGTGCGATGCCGCTGGGCTCAGCGCGGCCTCACGCCTGTCGGGAGGGATTCATTCAAGAAGCTGGGATACTTCGTCGATAATTCCATTTACTAGAAGGGGTTCGGGGGGAAACATGGCGAGGATTATTGGCGTGCCGGGGGAGAGTGCTGCTGCGCGCGGAACATGGCTGGCCGGTGTAGTTGTTGTGCTCTTCGGTCTTGGGCTAGGTGGATTGTCGCTCTTCTCTATCGCTTACTTGTCCAGTCGAATGGGTTGGATCGGTCTGTTCTTCGCAACAGGGATGCTCGGGTTCTATGGCAGGCTGATGCGCAACGACTTGCGTGACGGAGTTGACCTTTTCAAAGAGGGGAGTCACTACCTCAAGGGTGCTTCAGGGGAGCTCCGTGTAGGCGAGGTGCTGAAGCGTCTACCAGACGAGTTCATCGTCTTCCATGATTTCCACCCGCGTGACGCCAACGGATCGGCAGCGCGCTGGAACGTGGATCACATCGTGATTGGTCCTACCGGAGTCTTCGTCATTGATGCCAAGAACTACGGGAGATCGTACGTTCCATCAGCCAGGCGCAACTCGTTCTCACGCAAGAACGTCCAGCAGACTCAGCGAAATGCGGTGGAGTTGAAGGAGAAGCTGGACAGGTGGTCAGCCAGTGAGTTGAGCGGGCTGTTCGTAGTACCAGTGGTGGTCTATACGCAGCCGAACGCCCGGCTAGAGACGCTTCGGGAGGGCAGTGTCCGCACTCTCCCGCTTAAGATGCTTGAGCGTGAGATTCTCAGTCACAAGGATGGATGTATCGATCAGGAGCGAGCGGGCCGCATTGCACGTGTGCTCTTCACGCAGTTGCCGTCTGACTCTCAATATCACTTCAAGGCCGAATTCGACGCTTACGGTCAGCTTTCGAAGGCGGCACGCTATGAAGCGCGTGACGCGCGTGTTGCAGCGAGGAAAACCGTGGAGTTCGCCGTTGCCGCCGCAGCGGGTGCCGCTCTGCCTGAGGTGTGTCCCATGTGCGGAGGCAAGCTTGTGCGACGGACTGCTCGCACTGGCGTTCGCGCCGGGAAAGACTTCTTGGGGTGTGAGAACTTCCGAGCGACCGGGTGCAAGTACTGTTTCAACCTGGATGACGCATGCGCCTCATAAGCTGGAACTGCGGTGGCGGCTTCGCCAAGAAGGCGGCGTACCTCGACTCGTACAATCCGGCACACCGCCACATCTTGCCGCTGCGCATCGGTGGTCCGCGCTCGCTGACGCTCTTCGCGATCTGGACGCTGCCCGACGAACGCCGCCGCTACACGGGGCACCTGTGGCGGGCGCTGCAGGAGTACGAGCCGCTGCTAACGGGTGACGTCCTCTTGATAGGGGACTTCAACAGCAACGCGATCTGGGACGACAAGCACCGCCGAACGGTCAGCCATACCAACATCGTCACATGGCTTGCCGAGATAGACATCGTGAGCCTCTATCACGAGCAGACCGGCGAGGCGCAGGGCGGGGAGAGCACGCCGACGTTCTACCAGAAGGGCAGGACGTTGGAGGGGCCGTATCACCTCGACTATGCGTTTGCGTCGAGGTCGCTGCGCGAGGTGGGAGCAAGGCCTGAGGTGCTTCCCGTCGAGGAATGGATAGCCAGTGGGAGAAGCGATCATGTGGTGCTCAGCGTTGAGTGGCGGTGACCTAGCCGCTCGTCCGTAGCCGATTCACCATTCTCTGAACGAGTCGTCGATCCTCGTTGCTTAACTCCAACCAACCTTCAGGTCCCGGGGGCATGGGATTGCCTGCGAGGACGCCGAGAGCGGCGTCGATTTGCTCTGGGTTGCCAATAGCTTCAGAGACTTCTCTCAATTGCTCGGAAGTGAGGTACTTTCCCAGGACGTCGTAGCCTCGTACCATGTACGCGAGAGAGTGAACTTGTTCCTCGGGCATGCGATCTCGTAGGAGATCCTCCACCACCTGCGCCATTGGTATTCCGAGCGCTACGACAAGAGCCTGCATGACTCCATCGCTGGGTACACGATGCCCGTTCTCTATTTGAGTCAGGTATGGCCGAGAGATGCCCACGGCTTCCGCCAGCGCGACCTGGGACAATCCGCGCTCCTTGCGATGCTTCGCGATGTACAGCCCGAACTCGCCGACTTCCATTGGTCCTCCAAAGATGTAGCAGACTTTATACATGCTACATGTGGCACATGCGGGTATCAACAGGTAAGTTTTGTATGTGACACTCAGAATCTGAAGGGAGGTGATATTCATGCTCGGACTATCCATGCCTGAAATGATAGGTCAGCTGACTGACATACTGGCAGCGGCTGGGGTTGCGCTCTGGGATGCGGTCGCGGCTGAACCCAAGCTGCAGCTGATGTTGCTCGGGTGCGTCGCGCTGACTCTTCTGAAAGGGGAGCTTCGTGGCAGAACACGTCGCGCACGCTAGACAGGGTAGAGCGTACTGAGCGGCGTCTTGCCCAATCGGGTGGGGCGCCGCTTGCGTTTGAGTACTCGCCGTCACATGTCACTGAGACACGCTAGAATGACAACAGTTACCATGCTCCAACAGGGGAGGAAACACTTCGATATGGCCCCAGCCACCAAGGAAGCGCAGCGCGCCGAGCTCCACAAGACGATCTGGCGGATCGCCAACGACCTTCGCGGGTCCGTCGACGGATGGGACTTCAAGACCTACGTCCTTGGCATCCTCTTCTACCGGTTCATCTCTGAGAACCTCACCGCCTACCTCAACATCCAGGAGCGTGCTGCGGGTCACCCTGACTTCGACTACGCGAAGCTCTCGGACTCCGACGCGGAGTTCGGCCGTATTGAGACCGTGGCCGAGAAGGGCTTCTACATCCTCCCGAGTGAGCTGTTCGTAAACGTTCGCAAACATGCCGCGCGCGACGAGAACCTCAACGAGACCCTCGAACGGGTCTTCCGCAACATCGAGGGCTCTGCGGTTGGCGCTGACAGCGAGGATGACCTCAAGGGTCTCTTCGACGACCTTGACGTGAACAGCGCCAGGCTCGGGCAGAGCGTGGCGAAGCGCAACGGGAAGCTGGTCAAGCTGCTCGATGCGATCGGTGACCTGAACCTGGGCAACTTCGAGGACCACACCATCGATGCCTTCGGTGACGCGTATGAGTACCTCATGCAGATGTACGCGTCGAGCGCCGGCAAATCGGGCGGCGAGTATTACACGCCGCAAGAGGTCAGCGAGCTGCTGGCGCGCATCACCGTCGTGGGCAAGACCAAGGTGAACAAGGTCTACGACCCAGCGTGTGGGTCCGGCTCCCTGCTACTGAAGTTCGCCAAGGTGCTGGGCAAGGAGAACGTCCGCCAGGGCTTCTTTGGTCAGGAGATCAACCTGACCACGTACAACCTCGCGCGTATCAACATGTTCCTGCACGACGTTAACTACGAACGGTTCGACCTTGCACACGGAGACACCCTGCTCGACCCGGCGCACTGGGATGACGAGCCTTTCGAGGCCATCGTTTCCAATCCGCCGTACTCCATCAAATGGGATGGCGACGCCAACCCGCTGCTCATCAACGACCCGCGCTTCGCTCCGGCAGGCGTGCTGGCGCCCAAGTCGAAGGCCGACCTCGCTTTCACGATGCACATCCTGAGCTGGCTCGCGGTCGATGGCACCGCGGCCATCGTCGAGTTCCCCGGCGTCCTCTACCGCGGCGGCGCGGAGCGCAAGATCCGCAAGTACCTCATCGACAACAACTACGTGGACGCGGTCATCCAGCTGCCGCCTGACCTGTTCTTTGGCACTGGGATAGCGACCTGCATCATCGTGTTGAAGAAGTCGAAGACCGACAACGCGACACTCTTTATCGATGCGTCTGCCGAGTTCGTCCGCAAGGGCAACAAGAACAAGCTGGCCGAGGCAAACCGGCAGAAGATCCTGGATGCCTTCACTGCCCGGGAGGACGCCGAGTACTTCGCCCGTCTTGTCCCGAATACCGAGATCGCCGAGAACGACTACAACATCGCCGTGTCGTCATACGTTGAGCAGGAAGACACGCGCGAGGTCGTCGACATCACCGCGCTAAACGCCGAGATAGCCCGTATCGTCGCGCGGCAGACGGAGCTGCGCACTCAGATCGACGTGATTGTTGCGGATCTGGACAGTGCGCAGTGAGCCGGATCGATGAACTGATTAGGGAGTTGTGCCCGGATGGGGTGCCGCACAAGACCCTCGGCGAGATTGGCAAACTCGTGCGGGGCAACGGAATGCCGAAGTCGGACTTCGCCGAGTCGGGAGTTGGTGCGATTCACTACGGGCAGATATACACGTTCTACGGTACCTGGGCGACCGAGACTCGCTCTTACGTTGCGCCCGAAACCGCGGCGAAGCTGGCGAAGGTCGACCCGGGCGACGTGATTATCACTAACACGAGCGAGAACCTCGAGGACGTCGGCAAGGCGGTTGCCTGGCTCGGCAACGGGCAAATCGTGACTGGCGGTCATGCCACCGTCCTCAAGCACTCTCAAGACGCGAAGTATATCGCGTACTGGCTCCAAACCCCAGATTTCTTTGCACAGAAGAAGAAGCTGGCAAGCGGCACGAAGGTCATTGATGTGTCGGCCAAAGCACTCGCGAAGGTCACGATTCCCGTCCCGCCTCTGGAAGTGCAGCGGGAGATCGTGCGGGTGCTAGACTTGTTCACGACGCTGGAAGCGGAGCTGGAAGCGGAGCTGGAAGCCCGGCGGCGTCAGTACGCCCACTACCGAGACTCGCTCTTGACCTTCCGCGACGCGGGGGGGGTCCCGTGGGTACCGATGGGTGAGGTCGGTGAGTTCATCCGCGGCCGCCGCTTCGTGAAGGACGACATCGTCGACGTAGGCATCCCAGCGATTCACTATGGCGAGATCTACACGACCTACGGCATCGCCGCCCGTGAGGCTGTCACTCACGTTCGGCAGGACTTGGCGGCCCAACTTCGTTTCGCAAAGACGAGCGATGTTGTGATTGCGGCAGTAGGGGAGACCGTGGAAGACGTGGACAAGGCCGTTGCCTGGCTTGGTGAAGAAGACGTCGCAGTCCACGATGACTGCTTTGCTTATCGCCACCCGATGAATCCGAAGTACGTCTCCTACTACCTACAAACGGAGGCGTTCCACTCTCAGAAGAACAAGTATGTGGCACGAGCCAAGGTGAAGCGTCTATCCGCGGCGGACCTCGCGAAGATTAGAGTTCCTGTCCCGCCCCTCGAGGAGCAGGCGCGCATCGTCGCGATTCTCGACAAGTTCGACGCCCTCGTGAACGACCTTAGCATCGGCCTGCCGGCCGAGCTTGCTGCTCGGCGCAAGCAGTACGAGTACTACCGGGACCGACTGCTCACCTTCAAGGAGGCGGTTGCGTGACAGGCAAGCACATCGAGATGTTCCTCGTTGAGGGCGTACCGGGCGGGATCACCACGGCGGAGATCGCCGGCTGGACCGGTCACGTCCTCGCGGGGCCACGTTCGGACTTGGGTGACATCCTCAGGCGTCCGGAGGCGAAGCGGAACGGGGCCTACTTCCTCCTCGGCGACGACGAGGAGGCTTTGGGTGGCGTCCGTTGCTACATCGGGCGCACAGAGAACTTCATCAACCGGTTCCGTGATCACTCCGCCAAGAAGGAGTTCTGGGACCGAGTCGTTCTCATCACTTCGAAGGACGATTCGTTCACCGAGGGACACTGGGGCTACCTGGAGTGGCG
>JBFHJN010000103.1:0-6506 GCA_041595875.1 Coriobacteriia bacterium | reverse complement strand
CGGCATCCCGCTTGAGGCGGAGCACGCGCCGCCGGCTCGTCGCGTCTGCAACGGGGCCGGCGACCTCTGGGCGCAGCTGATCCTGGCGCTCAAGGAGGACCAGCCCGGTGACGTCTACCTGCTGCCGGCCGGCACGCGCGGTTGGGGCTCGGAGTACACCTACGTCGTGTTGGCCGGCCTGGAGGTGGAGCGACCGGTCGACGCGCAGGAGCCGGGCGTCCACCAGCGCGTGCAGTACCCCATCGAGGCGTGGATGATCGACGGCTATGGAGCTCTTGGTCCTGGTTTGGTCGAGGGTCTCGTGCACGTCGCCGATGGCATTACGCGTTCGCGCGTCGACGACTTCCGCACGGCAGTGCAGAACTACAGGGAGGAGGACGACGGATAGGCGACAACGCCTCTCTAGACCTATGGACGCCTCCACCTGGATGACCTACCTTGCCTCGGACGGCTGCTGGATCAAACAGTCCCACCTCGTGGGGCCGGATCGACGGCGCCTCTGTGGTGGGAGGGCCATCCGTGAGGGGTCGCGCTGGCGTGACGGGGCGCACCGCCAGAAGTGCGGTACGTGCCTGGAGCTCAGCGCGGCCCGGTCCGGCTCGGCGCCGACACCGGAGCGTGCGTGGGAGACGTACGACGTTGTGGAGACGGCCGAGTTTGGAACGATCATGCTGCGCGCTCCGCTACGCGGCAACGAGGGCTGGATGGCCTGGCTTTATGAGAAGGAGCAGGTCTCGCCTGTGCGACAGGCGACGATCGACGCCGGAGTCTACCTGGGCACGCGTGAGCAGGTCCTGGCAGATAAGAACAAGAAGGGAAACAAGACATGAGACGCGCGCTGCTGATCTTTGTGGTGGCAGCAGGGTTTCTCGTCATTGGCACCTCATTGGTGCACGCACAGGATGACCAGCGTTGGCATCGTGTTCCGCGAGACGGGCAGCTCTACATGGAATGTGACGGACTGACGGTCTTTGAGGACGTGCGTGGAAACACGTGGGTGTCTGAGGACGGTCATTTCGACGCCTTTGCTGTTGGTCTTCAGGCTGGTGATCTCATCACCTGCCGGTGCGAGGATCACCCACCTGAGACGACCACGACCACGACCACGACCACGACGACCCCACCTGAGGATGAGAAACCGCCTCCTACCATTCCACCCGAGGATGAGGAACCGCCGGTGACGGCCCCGCCTGTGGAGCCACCGCCGCCCACCGAGCCGCCCGCGGAGGAGCCGCCTCCAGCAACGGTGCCGCCTGAGGAGCCCGAAGTCCCGGAGGTCCCGGAGGAGCCTGAGGTACCGGAGAAGCCGCCCACCACACCACCAGACGACGTCATCCGCTGCGTGCCGGACGGCAAGGGCAGCTACGTCATGAGCGCCGGCCCGCAGGCCGGCGAGGAATGCCTGCCTGAGACGGGTGCTGCCGACCTGCTGGCCTTCACCGTGTTTGGCACGGCGCTCCTGGGCGTGGGTTGGTCGCTGGTGCGCCGGCGCGCGGGAGCATGATCGACGCGCGCCAGTGGCAGGAGCTCGTGCGCAAGACGGAGGTGGTGGCCAGGGTCCTGGAGGCCCTGGCCGCCGCCGTGGCGGCCATATACCTGGCCCACCAAGCCGCAAGGGGAGATGATCAGCATGGGAAGTAGGAACGGTTGGAAGGAGCGCGCGGCCTGCTGGGAGTCTGAGGACCCTGGGTTCTTTCCGCAGGGCCGCGGACGTCTGGCCTCCAACGCGGCCAAGCGGATGAACGAGCGCTACTGCCAGTACTGCCCGGTCCGTCAGGAGTGCGCCGAGTTTGGCGTGATGGTGGCCCACGGCGATCCCGGCGTCTACGCCGGCCTGACCCAGGACGAGCGGCGCCGTCTGCGCCGGCGCGTCCTAGCCAAACAGCGTGACGGTGTATCCTTGGTGTGATACAATGTCATCAACGGGTGACACAACGAAGGAGGATGTCATGCCCGATGCTGTCGAAACCATGTTCTCATACCGCGAGGTGCCGTGGCACGGCCTAGGCACCATCGTCGAGGAGAAGCTGACGGCCAAGGAGGCGCTGGTGACGGCCGGCCTCGACTGGGACGTCGAGCTCTTTCCCGTCCGCGCCGACCTGGGCTCGGACGCCAAGCCACGCTACGTCGATGTGCCGGACCGGTTCGCCGTCATCCGCGACCGCGACCAGAAGCCGCTCGGTGTGGTGGGTTCGGACTACGTGCCCTTCCAGAACCGTGAGGCCTTCACGTTCTTCGACAACCTGGTGGATTCTGGGGAGGCGAAGTACGAGACGGCCGGCTCGCTTCAGGGCGGCCAGTGGGTCTGGCTCACGGCCAAGGTCCCGGAGGGCGTGCTGATCGGTGGCGAGGACGCCATCGAGACGTACCTGCTGCTCTCCACCGGCCACAACGGGATGAAGTCCATCACCGTCGCCGTCACTCCGGTGCGCGTGGTGTGCCAGAACACGCTCAACCTCGCCCTCAGGGGCACGAAGCGCAGCTGGGCGGTACGACACACGTCTACTGTCGAGCAGCGCATCCAGGAGGCGCGCGAGGCCATCGGTCTCACCTTCAAGTACATGGAGGTCTTCGAGGAGCAGGCCAACGAGCTGCTCGGTGTCAAGATGTCGGAGCGCCAGCTCGATACGATGCTGGACAAGCTCTTCCCCGAGACGCCGCACCGCGACCGCAAGAAGGGGCGCGTGATCACCATCTTCAACGAGGCCGCCAACCTCGAACCGGTGCGTGGCACACGCTGGGCCGCGCTCAACGCCATCGGCGAGTACATGGACTGGACGCGCAAGCCGCGGACGAAGGAGTCCCAGCTGATCGGCATCTGGGACGGTGTGGCCATGCGCACCAAGGACAAGGCGCTGCAGCTGCTGCGGCAGCGCTAGAGCACACCGGCTGGCCGGAGGCCCCATCATCCCCCCGCCTCCGGCCGGCCGGCCAACTCTCTGGAAGGAGGAGAGATGGCACGTCTGGGTGATCAGATCAAGTTGAGTGAGCGCACCAGGGGTGCGCTGGAAGAGCTGTTCGAGTTGAACGTGGCTGCCGGTGCCGATGCGCACCCGTGGTACCTGTCCACGCGCCGTACCCCGTTGGAGGTGGGTGCGGTACTGGTGCGCGCGGCACACGCGCAGCTCATGGCACACGCCCGTACGCGTGCCGGGCTTCTGCACCCGTTCACGCATTACACCAAGATGACGCTACGTGAGGCCATCCAGCGCATGGGTGCCGGCCTGCTCGACATGCAGGAGGCCAACGAGCTGGCGAAAAACGTCGGCACCACGCTGTCGTACTACCGACTGGCGCAGGCCCTGCGTGGTACCGGCGAGGACGGGTGGGTGCTTCGCGCCTGGCCCGAGGACTTCGAGCTTCCTGAGCTTCAGACGCGGGGCAAGCTCAATCGTGACGAGCGCGCACGGCTGGAGGAGCGCATCGCCGAGGAGGCGACACGCACCGAGAAGACCATCGTGCGCTCGTACGACCTGAGCATCATCCCGGCACCTGGCCCCAACCCGAGCGAGATACTGGCCTACGTCAAGAAGCTGGTTGAGACCTTCAACCGGCTCAAGGCCGACTTCGACAGTGTCTCAGCGGCGTTGACAGAGGCAGAGGAGCGCCTGGATGAGTACCGCACTCGGTATGATGCCGAGGCGCAGTGGACCGCCACTGCCGACGCCATCCGTGAGATGGTGACCCGAAAGGGGGAATGACATGATCGTGCTCGTCTTGGCCGGCCTGGTTGGCCTAACCGTGTTCGTGCTGGTGGCTGGCGTGGGCCTGTTCTGGCCGTCCGCGCGTGACCAGAGCTACACCTACCTGCCGGCCGACCCGGTTGGCACGCACCAGGTGGCCGGCCGCGTGCGGCGCTCCGTCGACCCCGACTACCCGCTGGTGCCCTCGCACCTGGAGGATGCGGGCGTCGAGGTGCCCACCCTGGGTGGACGCGGCCCCTACGTGTAGTAGGGTGTCGCTAGATCACCCACCGGGTGTGCGTCCAGCTGTTCCGACGGATCGGCGCCGTAGGACTCCTTCCAGCTGGACCGCCCGGTAACTTGACAGCTACGGGGAATCGCACAGACTAGACGAGCCGCCCGAGAGGGTGGCTCGTCTCTTTGCATGTGGTACCGTGTTTGCTATGGGAGTCTCTCGCGACAAGCTCATCCCCGTCTACCTGCCACACGGCACGCTCGTCTCACGTCACTGGGAGCCTGAGTACGTCGAGCTGGTCACGCAGGTGGAGGCCGATAAGGGCTACGCCATCTGCGGGGCCAAGAAGCGCCGGTTCGACGAGCACACCTCCCCCGAGTCCGTCTGTCGGCAGATCGCCGGCCACAACACGGCGCACCCGGGTGAGGGCCGGTGCAAGCGCCACGGCGGCAACAAGCCGGTAACACACGGGAAGTACACGCTGCTCCGGCACCACAAGGTGGGTGCCAAGGTGCTGGAGTTCCTGGAGGCCGAGGAGCTGCTGGACCTGCGCCAGGCCGTGGCGACCGCCTGGGCGCTGCTGGACGAGGTCCTGGGCGACGATGCCACCATCACACCCGACCGGCTGCTGGACGCGATGGGCGCGCTGCAGAAGATCGGCGTGTTGGTCAAGCAGCACCATGATATCACCGAGGGCCAGAAGATCGTCATCGAGGTTCCGCAGTTCATGCAGTGGGCCGAGGCGCTGTACGAGCTGGCGGTGAAGTACATCGATCAGGCGGGAGGTGATGTCGTTGCCTTCCTCACGGAAGCCGAAGCCTACTTCAATGCCTCCGTTGGGACAGTTGTCCGACGAGACCGCGCTCCAGCGCTCGGGCCTGGCGGTGCTATCGAGGTTACGTAGCTTCTACGATCCGGAGTCCCGGTCACCTGAGGCGCGGCGCGCCATGGTGGACCCGATCTTCTTTGGGGAGCGCTACGTCAAGCCACACGACGCGCGGTGGGTGAAGCCCACGGCGCAGTTTCAGATCGACATGGTGTACCACCTGCTGGCCGGCAGCCGCTTCGACCCAGAGCTGTTGAAGCAGGTGCGACGCCCGGAGGACGCTAAAGAGCTTGCCGAAACGGCCTTCCGCACGCTGTGGGTCCCGATCGAGCACGCCAAGACGACCTGGCTCTCGGTGGTGATCCCGCTCTGGATTCTCGTGGTGGACCAGGAGACCAAGGGCGCGCTCATCGGCAACCGGCAAGAAGATGCCATGAAGCCACTGGCCGTGATCAAGTGGCACATCGAGCATAACCAGCTGCTGCGCGCTGACTTCCCCGAACTTCGTGAGGACCGCAAGGCGGGGTGGTCCGAGGAGCGCATCTTCGTTCAGCGGCGCGATCGCACCAAGGACCCGTCCATCCAGACGGCCGGCATCACCATGACCATCCAGGGCGCGCGGCTTGACTGGGTGTTCGGGGACGACGTGCAGGACCGCAAGCGCGCCATCTCCGAGACCATGAACCACAACGACCAGGAGAACTGGCAGGAGATCAACGAGAACCGGATCGTGGACGGCGGCATCATCTCCAGCTACGGCACGCTGCAGACCTCGCGCGACCTGACGGCTACCCTGTCCCGCCGGCCGGGGTACCGGCACCTGCACCTGTCGGCGTACGACGACCAGGGCCGCTACGGGCCGGTGGGTGAACCCATCTGGATGCCACGCAAGCGCCTGGAGGCGGCGCTGGCACGGCAGGGCACGCGACGGTTTGCACGCAAGTACCTCAACGACGCCAAGGACGAGGGCGGTAAGCAGCTCAAGGCGGAGTGGATCACCATCGTTCGCCGCGAGGAGATTCCCTGGAAGGAGCTGACGTACTACGCCGGGATTGACCCGGCCACCGGCGAGGCTGAGACCTCCGAACCCGACGAGTACGTCATCTGCGTGGTGGGACGCGACCGCAAGCATCGCGCGTACGTGTTGGGCTTCTACGCGTCCTACGACTGGGACATCGTGCAGGGGACGAACGAGCTGGCGCGCCTCCACCGCACCAAGCCCTTCCGCCGTGTGGCGGTGGAGTCGGTGGCGTTCCAGGTGGCCGTCAAGCAGCACATCTGGGCCAACACCGGCATCCCGGCGTACAAGTCGCCCACCACGAAGGACAAGGCCACGCGCTTTGAGACCATGGGTGCCGTGTTCGAGACGCAGCGCGCCTTCCTCTTCGAGGACGCGCCCGGCGCCTTTGGTCGTGACACGGGTGAGAAGGAGGACGAGTCCTTCTGGGACCAGTGGATCGACTTCCCGGAGGGCCGGCACGACGACCGGCTCGATGCGTGCGAGAAGGGCCTGGAGGCGGCCTTCGGGGGGCGACGCGCGGTGGAGCCGCTGGACGAGGAGACGAAGGACCTGCTGCGCTCGGCAACACTCTTGGGTTAGGGTACCTCCGACATGGCAACACTTCGTGAGCGGTGGTTTGGGTCCAGGGCCGTCGACGCCTCGAACCTGCGACTGCAGGGCGGACTACCGTCCGTCAGCGGACCCTTCTCATCCAGCTACTCACTCATATCAGACCGGGTGGACGTGGGTCTGGCCCGTGCG
>JBFHJN010000102.1:0-6516 GCA_041595875.1 Coriobacteriia bacterium | reverse complement strand
GGGTTAGTGCACTTCGGTGCGCGAAGCTCAGAACTCAAGCGCCAGTAAACGGCGGTGGTAACTATAACCATCCTAAGGTAGCGAAATTCCTTGTCGGGTAAGTTCCGACCTGCACGAATGGCGTAACGACTTGGGCACTGTCTCAACCAGGGACTCGGTGAAATTGCAGTGTGAGTAAAGATGCTCACTTCCTGCGGAAGGACGGAAAGACCCCGGAACCTTTACTGTAGCTTGACATTGGAGTCTGGCGTTTGATGTGTAGGATAGGTGGGAGCCTTGGAAGCGGCGGCGCCAGTTGTCGCGGAGGCACCCTTGAAATACCACCCTTCACTCGACGGGCTTCTAACCTCGGTCCGTGATCCGGATCAGGGACAGTGTCTGGCAGGCAGTTTCACTGGGGTGGTGGCCTCCTAAAGAGTAACGGAGGCGCCCAAAGGTTCCCTCAGCCTGGTCGGCAATCAGGCGTTGAGTGTAAAGGCACAAGGGAGCTTGACTGCGAGACCTACAAGTCGAGCAGGGACGAAAGTCGGGCTTAGTGATCCCATGGTTTCACGTGGGTGAGCCATGGCTCAACGGATAAAAGGTACTCCGGGGATAACAGGCTGATCCTCCCCAAGAGTCCACATCGACGGGAGGGTTTGGCACCTCGATGTCGGCTCATCGCATCCTGGGGCTGTAGTAGGTCCCAAGGGTATGGCTGTTCGCCATTTAAAGCGGTACGCGAGCTGGGTTTAGAACGTCGTGAGACAGTTCGGTCCCTATCCACCGTGGGCGTAAGAGACTTGAGAGAGGCTGTCCCTAGTACGAGAGGACCGGGATGGACGAACCTCTGGTGTACCAGTTGTCACGCCAGTGGCACCGCTGGTTAGCTACGTTCGGTTTGGATAACCGCTGAAAGCATCTAAGCGGGAAGCCAGTCTCAAGATGAGGTCTCTCACCGGGTAACCGGGTAAGACCCCTCGTAGACTACGAGGTTGATAGGCTGCAGGTGTAAGCACAGCAATGTGTTCAGCCGAGCAGTACTAATCGGTCGAGGTCTTGATCTTCTATTCAACATTCTCGTGATCGCTATGCAGCTCTCAGGGTGCGGGACGCACCAGGAGTGCCATTTGAGAACCGGATATCGTGTAAACGACTATCCAGCGACGAGAGCCGTTGGATGTGTTCAGTGGTTTTGGCGGAGGGGGTACACCCGATCCCATTCCGAACTCGGAAGTTAAGCCCTCCAGCGCCGATGGTACTGCGGTGTAGGCCGTGGGAGAGTAGGACGCCGCTGAACACATCCAACGGCTCTGGTGTTTTCTCAGAGCAATGGTTTCTGCACCCCGGTAGGCCCGCCCTGGTGGCACGAATAGTGCTACTATTTGCAGGTCTATCGTGAAGTATATGTACCGTTCGCATCTGAGCGGGTGAACCGGAAAGGAGACGCAACGTGAAAGAACGCGTCCAGGAGGTACTCGACAAGATCCGTCCGGCCTTGCAGGCAGATGGCGGGGACGTCGAGCTTGTAGACGTCGAAGGTGGCGTTGTGAAGGTCCGTCTCGTCGGTGCGTGCGCCGGCTGCCCGATGTCTCAACTGACTCTCTCCAATGGAGTCGAACGAGTGCTCAAGCAGGAGATCCCCGAGGTCGAGCGCGTAGAGCCCGTATAGTTCTCAGCGCAAGTCATCAACGAGCGCCGTCCGTCAACACGGGCGGCGCTCGTCTGCGTTTTCCGCACACTCATGCAGGGGATAGCTCCCGTACGGCATCAGATGCTTGCCGTTCGTCCTGATGTGGATTGACGCACTACATATGCCCCGATTAGACTGTTAGAGCGCAATATATTGTGGCGCGCATCGCTGAGGGGGTTTCGCGTCACTCACCGTCCGACCTGCTGGATTTACTTCGCTTGGAGGCACTTATGGCTGAATTGAACGAGACTGCGGTCTATCCGACCACCATAGATGAGACGCTGTCTCCCAACAGCCTTACAGTGCTGCGTAGGCGGTACCTGCTCAAGGATGAAGAGGGCAATGCGGTCGAAGAGCCGTCTGACATGTTCCGTAGAGTTGCCGAGAACATCGCTTCGGCAGAGGTCCTCTTCGGGGGCACCGAGCAGGATGCAGCCAGTGCTGCTGGCGACTTCTATGAGTTGATGACGTCTCTTGAGTTCCTGCCCAACTCGCCTACTCTCATGAATGCGGGTCGCGAGCTCCAGCAGCTCTCCGCTTGTTTCGTGCTTCCGGTCGATGACTCGATGGACTCGATCTTTGGCGCGGTTCGAGACACTGCTTTGATTCACAAGTCTGGTGGGGGCACAGGGTTCTCCTTCTCCCGACTCCGCCCGAGCGGTGACCAGGTCAGATCCACCCAGGGTGTCTCCTCGGGACCGGTCTCGTTCATGCGTGTATTCAATCAGGCGACCGAGGCTGTGAAGCAGGGCGGTACGCGCCGTGGCGCGAACATGGGCGTACTGCGCGTGGATCACCCCGATATCCTCAACTTCATCCGCTGCAAAGAGGACGGGGATTTCTCCAACTTCAACATCTCGGTGGCGCTGACCGAGGAGTTCATGGACGCTGTGGAGTCAGGGACCAGCTATGCGCTGTACAATCCGCGCACCAAAGAGGTCGCAGGACAGATGGATGCGCGTGAGGTGTACGAACTCATAGTGCAGATGGCATGGTCGACCGGAGACCCGGGCATCATCTTCATTGATCGCATGAACCGGGACAATCCCACTCCGCTGCTTGGTGAGATCGAGTCCACCAATCCGTGCGGCGAGCAGCCGCTGCTTCCCTATGAGGCATGCAACCTGGGTTCTGTTAACCTCTCCAGGTTCGTTCGTCACACAGACGCCGGGTGGGATGTCGACTGGGATCGCCTGGCTGATGTCGTTCACCGTGGCGTTCATTTCCTGGACAATGTCATCGAGGTGAACCAGTACCCGCTGGAGAAGATCGATCAGCTGGCTCGAGGTAACAGGAAGATCGGTCTGGGGGTCATGGGCTGGGCCGACATGCTCATCATGATGGGGATCGCCTACGACAGCGAAGAGGCTGCGGTGCTCGGCGAGAAAGTCATGGGCTTCATCGCAGCCGAGGCGCGATCGGCGTCAGTGAAACTGGCCGCGACCCGCGGTGTGTTCCCGAACTTCGAGGGATCGATATTCGACACCGAGGAAGGTCCGCGTCTCCGCAACGCCACTGTCACGACCATAGCCCCTACGGGCACGCTTTCGATCATCGCCAACTGCAGCTCCGGCATCGAACCGCTCTTCGCCGTAAGCTATGTTCGCACCGTCATGGACAACGATCGCCTCATCGAGGTGAACCCGTTGTTTGAGGACGTTGCCGTGAAGCAGGGCTTCTACACGCGCGAGCTCATGGGCTTGATAGCCGAGCATGGAACACTGCACGATATCGACGCGGTTCCTGACGAAGTGCGTCAGGTGTTCGTCACTGCGCACGATATCGCCCCCGAGTGGCACATTCGGATGCAGGCGGCGTTCCAGAAGTCCACGGACAACGCGGTATCCAAGACGGTCAACTTCGGCAACGATGCCACAGCCGAGGATGTTCGCACGGTCTATGACCTTGCTCATCAGCTCGGCGTCAAGGGTGTCACGATCTACCGGGATGGGTCCAAGGACAATCAGGTTCTCACGACCGGCAAGAGCGGGCAGTCCGCCGCAGAGGCGCAGCGTCACGGGGAGATCGAGCCCCGCCCGCGTCCGAACGTGACGCTCGGGCGTACCGAGAAGATCCAGACCGGATGCGGCAACCTCTACATCACGATCAACTCGGATGAGCAGGGTCTGTGCGAGGTGTTCACGCAGATGGGCAAGTCCGGTGGATGCGCGTCTTCGCAGTCAGAGGCGCTGTCGCGGATGATCTCCGTTTCACTTCGTGCCGGCGTCGATCCACAGGCTATCCTTAAGCACCTCAGAGGTATCCGTTGCCCCAGCCCAGCCTGGGCTCAGGGCGGTAAGGTGCTCTCATGTGCGGATGCCGTAGGTATCGCCATGGAGCACTATCTGGAATGGATGGAGACGGGGCATGCAAGCGCGACCGTTTCCAAGAACAGCGACGAACTGGACAACCTGTCCGGCGCCTGTCCCGAGTGCGGGAGCTCTTTGGAGCACGAGTCAGGGTGTGCGGTCTGCAGAGCCTGTGGGTATAGCAAGTGTGCTTAGGAGCGCAGACCGATGGTACTTTCTGACCGCAGCATCAAAGAGCAGCTCTTGGCCGGACGCATCCGGATCGAACCGTTCGATCCGGATGACATCCAGCCATCCAGCGTCGACCTGCATCTGGACAGCAGTTTTCAGGTGTTCCGCAACTCGCGGTACCCGTACATCGACCCGTTCATGGAGCAAAGCGGCCTGATGGAGCTTGTGACCGCCAGCTCGGAGCAGCCGTTCGTTCTGCATCCGGGCGAATTCGTCCTGGGCGCCACGATAGAGCATGTGGGGCTGCCGGATGACATCGTGGCCCGTCTTGAAGGCAAGTCCTCGCTGGGCAGGCTGGGGCTTCTCATTCACTCGACGGCGGGGTATGTGGATCCGGGCTGGGATGGAACGCTGACCCTGGAGCTCAGCAACGTCGCCAACCTGCCCATGGTCCTTACGCCGGGCATGGCGATCGGCCAGATCTCGTTCATGCAGATGACCACGCCCGTGGATCGTCCCTATGGGACTCCCGGTCTAGGGTCGCGCTATCAAGGACAGGTGGCTCCCACGCCCAGCAAGTCTCATCTGGGCCGTTCTCGCTAGGGTCACAGTCCGTGGGTGACCTTGCTCACGATGGACCTCGGTACGAAGCCGGCGAGGTACTTGCCGACTGGTGACTCCATCACGGGCAACCACCGGAACTTCCTGCCGATATCGGCGCGGATGTCGCTGGTCGCTTTGGTGTATGCGGTGAGTGCATCAACAGAGTCATTCTCCGCGATCGCCATACCCGCGAGCCTGCCGGTGCGCACGGCGTAGGAGATTCCCTCGCCCGAGGTGGGGGAGAGAAAGCCTCCGGCCTCGCCGGCGAGCAGTATTCGGCCCTGGCCGGGAACCACGTCGTTCACGGAGCGGACATAAAGGGCAGTGCTGGCTTCCCTCTTCACTGTCTCACCGAGTTGCGGCATCGCGTCGCGCAGGGCTCGGACGATCTGATCCTGCATCTGCCATGGCTGCTTGCTACCCGGGTAGTAGACGCATCCGATGTCGGCTACATCGCCCTTGGGTACGACGTAGGTGTATGCGTACTCCTTGCCTATCCCGCGCATGTAGATGCAGTCGAAGTAGGGCTCGATCGGGCCTTCCAGGCGGACGAAGTCCTGGATGGTGACGTACTGTGCGGTGTTCGGGATTCCAAGCTCGCGGCGGACTCTCGATCGGCCGCCATCTGCCCCGACGAGGTGGTCACAGGTGAGTTCCATCTCGCCTTGCGAGGTGCGCAGCGTGACGGTGACCTTCTCGGCGTCCTGGGCCACGGACTTGATCTTGCAGGGGGCGGCTACTTCGATGTTCTCGGGCAGGTTGCCGACGAGCCACTCGTCGAAGAGCGCGCGATCGACGTTGAGGAGCTCAAGGGAGGTGACCTTCTTCACCTTTCGGTCCCAGTCATGAAAGCGGAAGAGCACGGTTCTGGGCTCAAGGATTATATCGTCCGGAATAGGCGCATACTGCGCGAGGGTCTGGCGTGTGTCCTGATGGAGCATCCCGCCGCACTTCTTGTAGCGAGGCATGGGCCTGGCCTCGACCAGCAGGGTCGGGCCCGCAGCTGCGGCATGATAAGCGGCAAGTATTCCCGCGGGACCTGCACCGGCGACGATGGTCTTGTAGTGTGAACTGGATGGAGCTGTGGAAACAGGGCGCACTAGTCTGATCCTTCCGTACATGAAGGCGCTCCGCGCCTCTGAATGTGTCTTTAGTAGTTTCTCCTATTTGCCCCCTGTTCCTCTACCCCTGTCTTCCTCGTACGAACTATGCATGGGCGCTACAATAAGGGACTGTGACACAGACCTAGACCTGGGAGGCCGATGTGGCGGCATGCTGGACACTTCGCGGATGCGATGACGAGATGATGGAGAGGTGCCCGCACGCCATCGACCCCGACGAGCAGTGCCCCGCATCGTGCATGGTGGGCAAGTGCTACCGGGAGACACATGTGGTCACCAGTGATCCGGCTCTCGTGTTCGACCCTTTCATCGACAGAAACGCCGCCGCAAAGGAGCAGTGCACCTTCTGCGAGTTCTTCCTCACGCATGGTCCGCGTTTGTCTTGAGTTCTGATGTCGGAACGGGGAGCATCGCGGTGACTGGGAGCGATGGCGGAACGGGGAGTGATGGCGGAACTGGGAGCGATGGCGGTGACTGAGCGCGACCTCGCGGGTGTTCTGCGAGAGTACGGTGCCGAGTTAGCCGCCAGCGCTGCGGCGCAAGTGGGCGACGCATTCACATGGGCCGACGCGGATGCTTTCTTGAAGTCATCGCCGAACTCCTTTCTCATCGGCGTGCTCTTCACCCAGGGCATGCCCGC
>JBFHJN010000101.1:0-6572 GCA_041595875.1 Coriobacteriia bacterium | reverse complement strand
GTACGCACCGGTCGGGCTCCAGAAGAACCCGACGATGGAGGCTTGTAGCGACGCCGCGATCGCCTGGCTCAAGACCGGCCGCCCGATCCACGAGAGCCTGCGCGCCAACACCGAGTGGGGTGCGTTTACCGCCATGCGCACAGTCAACGGCGGCGGCGTGCAGCACACGCGCGTGGACCTCGTCGACGACTGGGTGCTGGTGAAAGACCTCGGCACCAAGGACAACGAGTGGGCCCGCCAGGCCTGGATCGACGAGGGCTCCGACAAGGTCCTCCGGCGCAAGTCCCGGCCGCACCCGGTCGAGGTCGGCACAGGCGGCACGCCGTTCGGGCGCGTAGCGCGCTGGTACATGACCACCGAGTCGATGCCTGCGATCACCTACGTCGGCAGCGGCAAACAGGTGCCCAAGACCGAGGGCGCCCGCTTGTGCCTCACGCTGCCCGAGCAGATGCCACCGGATCTGGACTTCGACTGGTACATCCGCGAGACCGTTTCGATGCTCGCCGACATGGGCGTCGAACTCTGAAAATCGTACTAGACTCTGGAACAGAGCGTACAAGAGTCTAGTACACTTCGTACCATCACATGGAGCACCTCATGGACGCAAAAGTCACCCCGCTGGGGACCCTCATCGACCAGATGCAGGTCATCCGCGCCAAGCGGCAAGTCCTGGCCCAGCAGGACAAGGAGTTGATGGCCGACTACACGGCCAAGGAAGAAGAGGTCATCGCCCGGCTGACTGCCACCGAGATGGAAGGTGGCAAGGGGAAGAAGGCCAGCTGCTCCCTGGGCACCGAGGTCGTGGCGAACATCGTCGACTTCGACGCGCTGTGCAAGTACGTCAAGAAGACCGGCTACTTCCACCTGTTCCAGCGCCGCGTCAGCAATCCAGCATTTCGTGAGCTGGCCGCCAAGAAGCCCGTCCCGGGACTCGAAGCATTCACGAAGATCAAGCTCAATCTCACTACCCTGAAGGAGAAAGTGTAATGGCCCGCACCACAGCAGTAACGAAAGCCAAGGGAACCGCGGTCTCGGCTGACCTCGCCACCCAGATGGCCCAGGAGGTCGAAGACCTCCGCACACGCCTCGCCGCACCCTCGGGCGATCGCATCAAGGTCGACAACAAGATCTTCACGCTGCCCAACGGCGACACGGCGGATCTGCTCACGGCGATCGTGGTGGACTTCATCTACACGAACAACTACTACGAGGGCGCCTTCGATCCGAACAACATCGTCCCGCCCAACTGCTTCGCCATCTCGGTCGAGCCCACCGGCGCGATCCCGAGCGAGAACAGCCCCGACCGCCAGGACGACAGCTGTCAGAAGTGCTGGGCCAACCAGTTCGGTTCCGCCGGCAAGGGCAAGGCCTGCCGCAACAGTGTGCTGCTCGCGCTGTTGCCGCCCGACGCGAACGAAGAGACGCCGCTCATGGTGATCAGCGTCTCGGCCACGGCGCTCAAGCCCTGGGCCGCCTATGCCAGCGCCGTCGCTCGCGCCCTCCAGCGCCCGCCCTACGGCGTCACGACCGACTTCAACTGCGACCCGAACTTCAAGTACGACACGCTGCGCTTCAGCAACCCGCAGCCGCTCGACGCCGACATGATCGCCCTGGTGCGCTCGCGTCGCGAAGAAGCCCGGGCTCGCCTGCTGGTCGAACCGGACGTGTCGGCACTGGCCGCCGCCAACGAGGCACCGGCCAAGAAGGCACCGGCGAAGGGTCGCCTTGCCCCGGCGAAGAAGCGTGCCTAAGTCGGCATCCTCGTGGCGCGTGCACGAAGCGCTCACGTCCGTGCGTCGTCTCGCAGAAGTTGTGCGCGAGATGACGCACGAAGAACTCGCGCGAGCCATCGCGCTTGAAGAAGAGACCCTTCGACGGAAGAACATCCTCGAACGGCTCTATCGACAGGCGCGGGTGCTCGCACGTGAAACCTCGCAAGACCAACTCACTCAATCCATCAAGAAGGAAAAGTAATCATGGCTCGCACTACCTCCGCAGTTGTTTCCCCCGCCGAGAAGAAGGACGTTCTGAAGGGCCTGAAGGCCGAAGCCGCCGTCGCCAAGCGCGCGGTCAAGGACATGCTCAAGGCCGCCGCAGTCGCGGCCAAGGAACAGGCCAAGGCCGAGAAGGAAGCGGCCAAGGCCGCCGCCGTCGCGGCCAAGGAAGCGGCCAAGGCTCAGAAGGCGTTCGACAAGGAGCTGGCCGCGGCCCAGAAGGTCGCCGATCAGCTCGAAGCCAAGATCGAGGCGCTCCAGACGGCGTGACGGAAATCACGACCTTGACGTAGGTCATAGCCGGATCTGAGGAATTCGTCATACTCGCGGGGTTTCCCTATACTCGCGGGTTGCTCAGATCCGGCCCCACACGCATGCACCCTGGGTGGTCGGCGCGGCGACCTTCCAAAAATAGCCCGTATGTGCGCAAGCACGCACTCTCCTTGGTATGGGCCCAGGGTGCAGCCGTGTGGGTCAAGCAGGCGCGAGCTTGTCGGGTTGGGGGCTTACCTGGCCGCCCACTTCATTCCTCAACTCCACCGCCAGGCAGCCAGAGAGGAAGCTGCGGGAAACCTGGCGGTGGGCCAAAAATAAGCACGAGGTAATCAATGCGCAACATCATGATCGACACTGAAACGTTCGGCACCAAACCCGGCTGTGTCATCCTCTCCATCGGTGCAGTCGAGTTCGACCAGGAAGGACTTCACGGCACCTTCCATGCGCATATCGACGTGGACTCCTCCACCGCCGCCGGCCTGACCATGGACGCCCGCACCGTCATGTGGTGGCTCGACCAGGAGAAGGCCGCGCAAAACGCCATGCTCTCGGCCGAGACGGTCTCGCTCATCGACGCCCTGGACGCGCTTGAAGACACCTTCGACTGGGACAACAAGTTGGTCTGGGCGAACGGCGCCTCGTTCGATTTTCCGATCATCGAGGCCGCCTGTCACGCCGTGGGTCGCCGCACGCCCTGGATGTATTACAACCAGATGTGCTATCGGACCCTCAAGAACGTGATCGGTCGCGACACCTTCGACCAGATCAAGGTCGACATCGGCATCGCCCATGACGCGCTCGACGACGCCTCGGCCCAGGCCCTGACCGCGATCGCCATCATGCAGCACCTGGGGATCTGGAAGGCGCCGCTCAAAGTCGTCGCAGGGGGTGAATGATGGCCAAGGCAGCAGCAGCTAAACGGCTCGAGACCGATCCGAACGGGCTTGCCGCCAACGAACCCGGCGCCAAGCTCGACGCCGGCAAGATCCTCGGCGGCCTGCTCGGTGACTTCAGCCTCGCACTCACCGCGGTGGCCGAGGTCGGCACTTACGGCGCAACGAAATACACGCGCGGGGGCTGGCAGCAGGTGCCCAACGGCGAGCTGCGCTACCACGACGCGATGTGGCGCCACCTGCTGGCCGCCCGTCACGAGTCGAAGGATGTCGACACGGGCCTGCTGCACAAAGCCCATCTCGCCTGGAATGCCCTGGCCGAGCTCGAGCTGCACCTGCGCGCACAACGCAATGAGCAAACCTGAGACGACCTTCTACACCGCGGTCAACAAGCACCTCCCCCGGGAGGTGTACCGCGTCAAGATGAACAACCCCTACGTGGGCGGGATACCGGACTTCTGGTACTCGCACGCGAAGGATATGTGGATCGAGTACAAGTTCATCCCGCGCGTCCCCCAGCGCGGGGCGGTGGTGCCCACCAAACTGCTCAGCGCACTCCAGGCTGACTGGTTGCGTGAGCGCCACGAAGAAGGTCGGTCGGTCGGTGTCGTCATCGGCTGTCCGACCGGTGGGGTTGTGCTGCCGGAGTTGACTTGGGAATCCGATCTTCCTGCTGTAGAGTTCACCCGTCAGATCCTGCCGCGCAAACAGGTGGCCGAATGGATACTCGGCCGCATTTCGTAGCACCAACCAGCAAGAACCACACGAGGTAACGCCGATGCTCACGCATCTCACTGTCGCGACGAAAGTCGCGAGGGTCGTGTACGCCCTGCTGTCGTCGATGTTTGCGTTCGCTGCGCTCCTGGCCAGCCTTCGCACACCGGCGTACCGGCGCTAGACCCAGAAGCAGCGGCGAGGGGGGAAGTCATGCCGATTCGTTCCATGAACGAGATCTACCAGGTCGTCGAGAAGGTGCTCAAGAAAGCATCCGAACCGATGACCTGCACCGCCTTGATGGATGAGGCGGACGTGCGTAAGGCCGCCACTCACGAGTTTGGCGCCGACCTTCAGGTAGCGACCAACAAGTTGTCGGATGTGCTCGGATTCATGTGGCGGCGCGATGTCCTGCGCCGGCACCCCGCGCCCCCGGACTCGAAGGCACGCGCACGATATGCCTACTCGTGGAACAAGGCTGTTGCGAAGGCCACCGAAGCCCCAGCCACCCCGCCGCTGCCACCAGCGACCAAGGGCAAGAAACCCGTGTTCACCATCACCGAATCAACCGACGCGGTCACGATCGATTTCGAGCACGTGACCCTGATCGTCAAGCGCAAGTAATTTCCCGCCCGTCGGCCGTGCAGGTCCCGGGCATTCTTTTGCCCACTGCTCTGACACTCCGAAGGAGTAAACAATGACCAACACAGACCCTGAGACCGGCATCGCCTACGGCGTCATCGCCATGCAGAGCCTGGACAACGACGTAGGTCAGGAGCTTTGGTACGGGCCGCAGGCCCGGGACCTGAGCTACGAGGCCGCGCTCGAGGAGCTCAAGGTCGAGGTCGAACGCGGGGCCGACGACATCGAGGATGAGGTCCGCATCGGGATCGCCGAGAGTGACCCGAGCCTCGTCGGGAACGAACGCTGGGAGGATCGCCGCATCGAGGATGCTTACCTTCGGTGTGGCTACGACAACCGCGAGGACTTCATCGAACGAGAGATCGAGGATCGACAGGAGTCCATCCAGATCGAGGAGCCCACCATCGAGGGCGTCTACGAGGGCGTCCAGTACCGTATCGACTGGCTCGGCGGCGCCCCGCTGCTGTGGGTGTTCAAGAGCCCGCACGTGACCCTTGCCCGCCCGTGTTCACCGTGCGTGCCTGGCGCCGGGGACCTGGACAACGTGGAAGACGGCTACATCGACACCTACGACGTGCCCGTCGAGTGGAGGAGAACGAAATGAAATACCGCTGCCCGAAGTGCGAAGGTGACGAGCTCGTCATCGCCATCGAAACCAAGGTGCGGCTGTATCAGCACGGCACCGACGACATGACCACCGAGCTCCTGGACACCGACCACAACTGGAACGAAAACAGCCCGATGACCTGTCTCAGTTGTGGTTTCCAGGACAAGGTTATCGAGTTCGAGTACGAGCCGCTCGAAGATGGGTGGGCCGTGTTCAACGGCACCGAGATCCAGAGACTGGATGACTCCGACGCCTTTCAGAACGACTTCGAGGCACGGGGTTACGTGCTGACCAAGGCGCTCGACGGGAGCGAGTACCACAAGGACGTGCTGTGGCGCTGCTACGGCATCACCGTCCCCGCTCAAGAGGAGCGGGGCCAATGAGAACCCAGTGGCAGACCGGCCGCGCGTACAGCAAGCACGGCCACCGCATCATCGCCGAGACAAACCTGCGCGCCGGCCACATCCTGTTCAAGGATCTCGATCGCCATGTCTCCGGCCGCATCCCCGTGGTGCCACACATCTTCATCAGCGGCGAGTTCGCGCTTCAAGACCTCGTGCTGATGAACTACGACCGCGGCAACTACACCGCCGTATTCAACAACGAAGTCGAACACCTCACCTGGGATGACAACGATGTCCAAATCTGAAATTCTGCAAGACTCGAGCAGGTTCCAGCGAGTCTGTTCGAGTTACGTCGCCCGCAACGTGATCTACTGCGTCAGCGCCCTGATCTACGATCTGCGTGAGGTCGCCGAACAGCTCGACGACGATTACGACACCTACGTCACCCTCACCGGCGGCAAGCCGGACTACGAGGAGGCGGCCCGCTACTTCATCATGAACGACGCCAACCTCTATGACCTGGAGACGATCGTCGAGGAGAACGGGTACTGGACCGACCTCACGACCGAGGTGGCGGCGGCCTTCCCGAACCTGCTGCGACCCTACGAGGTGACCTACAGCGAAAAAGACGAAGGCAGCGATGGCTTTGAAGACGAGCTTGCTTTCGACTGCTGGGCAGAGAGCGAAGAACACGCCATCGAGCAGTGCGTCAACGCCTACCCCGATAGCGGTCACCATGTGGCGGTCGAAAGCACCGATGACGAAGTCGACACCTCCACCGGAGAGTGGTGCGCTCACAACCCTGGTCTCGAGCGTGCTCTCCGCGAGGCGGTCTGGAAAATGACCGACGAGGCCAGTGATGGTCCTGAGTGGGTGTGCAGCCACTTCAGCTTGGAGCCCGAGTACGGTGAAATCTACGAGCACTGGCTCGTCGAACGCTACTTCGGCCGCCAGCTCAGCGCTGCCGGCGAGGTCGTCGAAGATTACCTGGGTCTGACCATCTGGGGTCGAGGGTGCACCGGCCAGTCCATCTCGATGGACGGCGTGATCGAGAAGATCGTCCGAGACCTCGACGAGGATCACTGGGTGTGGGGGGAGGCAT
>JBFHJN010000100.1:0-6772 GCA_041595875.1 Coriobacteriia bacterium | reverse complement strand
TTCGTCTCGATGATCCCGCCCGATGGTGGTCCCGCAGCGAGGCACACCCACATCCTTACTTCTTTCGCAGCGAACTCTCCGAGTTGCAGGAGGCCCCATGATTTTCGACTCCCGTATCAATGGCATTCCTTGCAAGATCGAGGTGACCGACTACCAGCCCTACATTCCGATGCGGGTTACCGGTCCTGGCTTCGGTGACGCGGATCCTCCGGAAGACGAGTACTTCGAATACAACGTCCTCGACCGCCGTGGGCGCCCTGCCCCCTGGCTGGAACGCTACATGAACCCGGATGTGGATGAGCGACTGCTCTCAGAGTTCCGGGAGATTCTGCGCAAGCAAATCCTTGAACCAGCATGAGCCTCAAGATGAACATCCGTCCCCTGTATCTCGACCTGTCCACAGTGGCTCAGATGCTCGCCTTGTCCGAGTCCACCGTACAGGCCCTCATCCGCCAGAACGAGTTCCCCCAGCCCCGTCAGCTCTCGGGCAGGCGGGTAGGCTGGCTACTCAGGGAAGTGGAGGAATGGGCAGAATCCCGTCCTGTCTCCCAGTTGTTGCCTCCACCCAACACTGATGCACCAAAGCCACGAAAGAAAAAAGAGGAAACCACATCATGATTCACCTGCTAACGTGAAGGCCGCGCCTTAGCCTGCTGCGGCTGCTTCCAGGGCTTCATCGAGACGGCGCAACCATATCACCCGTTGCTCATCAAACCGGTGCAAGTTGTACACCCCTTCCACCCCCGTCACCATGTGACCGAGTACCGCTTCGGCCACTTCCCCCGGGCAGTCCAGGCGTGCCAGAAGGGTCCGTGCAGATCGGCGCAGATCATGCGGCGACCAGTGCGTGACCGGCAGCCTGGGCCGCGCCACCTCGGCACGTAGCTCACAGTACGGCTGGTGCATCCAGACCGCATGGCCTGCCACCTTCTGTTCTGAGTGGGTGAGCTTCCCATCCTTGGTGACGGCAGGAAACAGCCAACCTTCTCCATACAGGTCCTTGCGTCTGAGGACCACGTTGCGCGCCCGCCCGAACAAGGGCACCCGTAGATCATGAGCGTTCGCATAACGAGCATTCTTGGTCTTGGCTTTGGGAATCGTCCACCAGTCGATCCCGTTAGCTTCACGCCCAATCTCTCGTCCTTCCATGGCAACGATCTCGGCTCCCCGGGTACCCGTCCATAAGTAGAGAATGAGCATGTCCTCGACCAGCGCGGTGAAATTCGGAAGCCAGCGGATAAGCTGACCGAGTTCCTCTCCGGAGAGTACCCGCTTGGTCGTACCTACCTGCTTGCCAGCGATCATCTTGCCTTTGGAGCGGATCTTGCCTCGCAGCACCAGCCGCCACCAGTTGGGGACATCCTGGCTCAACCTGCCCGAGTCGATCCCGTAATCCCAGGCTGCACCGAGTTCAGCCCGTAGCTTCTTGGCCTGCACTGGGGCCTTCTTGGCGTGCGTCTGGATCAGATCGAATGCCTGGGATCGGGTCACACTTGCTGCAGGAACCTGAGCCAGGTCCCCAAGCAGGGTATCGAACATGCGCTTGACTTCATCCGCACCCTTCTTGGCCCTGTTCAGGCGGATGTACCCCTCGTAGTAGTCCTGGCACAAGGCACTGACGGTGTAGCGCTCACGCGCCAGCACCTGCTCCTGCGATTGGGCCTGTTCCCGTTGTGCCGCCGCTTGCTGCCTGGCTTCCAGTGCAGGGTCGGCGCCCTTTTCCCGGGCTGCCCTGAGCTGCTCCCACGCCACGACTGCAGCATGCAAAGACATGGCAGGCCAGTGACCGATCTTGGTCTGCCTGAGCTTGCCATCGACCGGGCTCTTGTAGCGATAGATCCAGGTCTTGAACTGCTTGTTGGCTTCCAGACGTAGGCCAGGAAACTCAGGACTGGTAAGCTGACTCCCTGGTGCAAGGGCTTTCATGGAGCGGGCATCGAACGACATGGTGTAGGTTCCTCGGCATTGCCTCAGTGGTGTAGGTTGCTGAAACCGCAGTTTGGTATAGGTTTGAGAGAACCTACCCTGTTAACCTATACCCGAAAGGAAGTGCTCACAAGTTTCTTCAAGCATTGCTGGGGTTTACGCTCAACGCTACGCCCTACGCAAAAGCACGTATTCCCGCTGAACCAAGAAGAAAAACCCTTATGAATCAGGGAGAAGCCTCCCGGCTTTTTGTAGGGTATTCCCCAATGATGCAGCAGGGTGTCTTATAGCAAGTGCAATAGCTATAGGCCCTACTTTAATAAGACCTACACCAAAACCCTTACCACCCTCATCAGCCTGTGCCCCGCTACTCATGTAGGCAGGGGCCTATTAGCCGTTTACAAAGCAAAGGAGTTCTTATGCAAGTCGAACTGGATCAAAACAATCTCATGGCGGCGACCGCGTACATCACGAAGGGGTTCTTCGCACAGAGCAACAAGTGTCCGCACTGGGGAAAGCTGATCGACTCGTTCGGCAGCGAGGTGGAAGCGGTTGAAGCAATCATCCACGCGACCGAGTTAGTCGAGACGTTCTACGTTGCCCGCTGTGCCTGGGACGAGTGCACCTCCATGTGGTGCTACGAGGTGTGCGAGCCGTTCGGGGGTTGGTTGGGGCGTTCCGAACCGGGCCGCTGGCCGACCCGAGAGCAGATGCTGCACCAGCTCGAACTCCTGACCGCCAAGCCTGTCCCCGCCCCTTCCGATCAGCCGTCATGCCGAGCGTACCTTCAGGTCAAAGCGACCCTT
The DNA here is from genome assembly GCA_041595875.1 of Coriobacteriia bacterium. Classification (GTDB taxonomy): domain Bacteria; phylum Actinomycetota; class Coriobacteriia; order Anaerosomatales; family Anaerosomataceae; genus UBA2279. Next base: position 4,040 of record JBFHJN010000100.1, on the reverse strand, counting down.
GATGATGGCGACACGGTTACCCCTGTGAGTCTGGCAGAGGCTTCTCAGATTTCTGTGTATGTCGGATGTGCTGGTAGCTTCGTGCACCTTATCGACTTCAGGGACTTGGAAGAAGCCAAGCTGTTCGTTGACCGCCACGCCCGTGCATGGGGTATGGGTGTCAAATCACTTATCGAGGTGTGAAATGAAGAACCTGACCGAAATCAACCGCCTCATCAACTGGGTCATTTGGCGCGACAAGGTACTCAAGAGCAACACAGTTCCCGCCGACGCCGACTACAACACCCTGTTCGAGATCATCAAGCAACTCCGTGCCCTCATCCCGCTTCGCACCATGAAGCACTACAGCGAGGAGGAGGAAGCGATCATCCGCCGCATGTTCGCCAAGCTCGAAGAAGGTGACCGGGTGGTGTCGTCGGTGGACGACGGGGGCTTCGAGCGTGTGCCGGCTGACACGATCGAAGAAGCCCTGAAGATCATCGACGCGGTGGGGGAGGCTTGGGTGTACTTCGTGCACCCTGACCACCACAAAAGCGAGGGTGTGTTTCTGATCGCCGGCAACGGGTGCGACGTGATCAGCGACCACACGCGCGGAAACCCTGTGTTCGACGCGATCATGAATGGCTTGATCGAGGAGGATAAGTGATGCCCAAGTTTCAAGTGGAAGTGATGTGGCAACAAGTGGAAGTCCAGAGGGCGATCGTTGAGGTCGAGGCCGAGGACAAGTTCAAAGCCAGCGACCTTGCCTACGACCTTGTGTCGGCCCCGGAATACGCGGGCGACTGGGACGAGCTTGGCATCATCGGGGGCAATTACATCGTGAACACCGTGGAGGAAATCGAATGATCATCCAAGCAAACCTTACCCCTGACGAGCGTCACGACCTCATGCTGGCGCTCTGCGACCGGATCAGGGAGTGTATCGCGGAAGCGGAGCATGAGCAGGAATTCCTAGACGATATCCTGCTCCACGGGTGCGTTGGATTCGACAACATGGACGACATCGCCTTGGCCCAGGTCACTATCGAATGGGGCCTTGGCGAGATGCTCGACGACATGGACGTGACGTGGGGGGACGAAGCATGAACCACTTAGTACATGAACTCATGCAGCTTCGCTTTGCCCTGGCCCTGAAGCCGCAGCCCCCTTCGTTCTATCTATGCACGAAGATCGGGCAGGATGAGTCTAGTTGGGTCACCAACAAAGACCATCAGATATACCAGGTATGGTTGGAAGACTATCTGGATGCCTTACCGATCCCAACTAGGGCATTGGTCAATGGCCATGCCCCCAAGTCTTTCAAAGCCTACAGACAGTGCTACGGTGCCAATGTCTATCTAGATGAGTTCTGGGAAGTTCCCCAAATGGAATCCGTTACTCGGGATCAGTTCCACCTGCGTATACCGCACCAGAAGATCACAGACCTGCGCATTGCCATCCTTGACGCAGCCATTAACCATTTCGCACAACAGAAGGTGTCCGATGAATGACTTTTTCTCCCTGGTAGCCCACGTTGCCATCCTAATCTCGATGTTCTTGCTGGGTAACTGGCATGAGCGCCTACGCTGGCGTACTTTCCTGAAAGAACGGGCGGTCAATCCTGAAGTTATCCTGGATGCTTTTGCCGACTACAGGCGCGGAAAGTAACCCTAACCCACTCATTACTGGAGTCAGTAAATGGAAGAACGTGATCTGCCTGAAGGCACCCCCCGTCCGATCGTTGCTACCGTCGTGCGCAAGCGCAAGGTGGTTGATGTGCGCCGGTATGCCTACCTGAACAACGCCATCAAACGCATGAGCGAGCTAGCCATGCTGGAGCTCGAACCGAAGGATGTGGTGGAGTTCAGCCACAACGACACCGGCCTGCAAATGGGTACCCTGAAAGTAGGTATCGGGGAACTCAAGGCCAACTGGATCTGGGACTAGGAGAAGACCATGAAACGACTACTGGCAGTACTGTTGCTGGCTCTGACTTCGGTGGTTCAGGCCACGGAAGTTTCCCGTGCATTCATTCCGAATCAGAACGGCGGAAAGATCATCTTCACTCTGGAAGATTGTGTCTGGCCGGATGAAAATCCGGGGCCTGCTCGGATGTTCAAGGTCCTCTCCTACAGCACCAATACCCGAGTGATGTTGGGCTGCTGGACCCTTCTGAAACAGGATCAAACTCAGGCCGTCGTCGTCTGGTTCGATCCTGTGGAGGTCAAGACCTATCCGATTTCCGACATGCGGCCCATGCCCAACATGTGAAGCGACTCAAGCGAGCTTGCACAGCCCTGCTTGCTTGAGCGCAGCATTGACCTCGGGCAGCTCCACCAGCCACCGCCCATACTTCTCGGTCTTGATCGACTTGATCGTCACAATTGAACCAGGAGGATGAATGCGCTCCGCGCATTGGGTGGCTTCCAGAAAGCCAGGTTCCCCCCGCTCAGGTGTGTCCACCCCCAACAGTCTGAACCGTTGGTGGGTGGTCATCTTGAAACCCAGATCCACGATGAGATCGACGGTATCCCCGTCAACCCAACGATCCACCGTGGCCTGGTAGACGTACGGGCTCATTTCCTTGTAGCGGTGCGTACAGCACACGCCCACATCGAAAGGCCAAATTGCAGGTTGGCCGAGGCCATCGTGCTGAATGCCTTTACCCAGACGTTCGGATCGATCCAGCTATCGGGCAGCCACTGACCTTTCATCGCAGCTTCCTCCGCGCATCATCCCACCGGGCATAGAGCATCCGCCCCAAGCCAATAAGGGCAATCACAGGCCCTACGTAAGGGGTGGCAGCAGGTCCCACGATCGTCCCGATGATCGTCACCAGGGCACTGATGTTGTCGGGCGACACCGCAGTCACGGCAGCTTCCATCACCGGCGCTGCGGTCACTGCACCGATGGCCACCCCTGCAGCAGCCACCACGCCGCCCTGGACCGTGCGGGACTTCTTCATGAGCTTTACCCCGGGCTCGAATCCTGCACGTACTGCAGCGCGATCGAACACGTCTTGTGGGTACCAGTCCTCTGGCTTGCCGTACTGGGAGGGAGGGCCATTCTCATGGCGGATGATCGCCTTGGTCATTGCCAGATTCACTTCCCGATCCAGGAAACTCAGCTGCTCGTCCGGATCAAAACCGGTGAGCCTGGCCACATGCTGGACGTAAGCACCGGTGTTGTTCTCTTTCGGGGGAGCCCAACGATGGATCACTTCCCGGATCGTGCACAGCTTGTGCTTGGTCTGGTAGGTAATCAGCAGGCGCATGATTGCCCGGATACCCGACTCAGGCGTGTCGAACACACAGAAGCGGGGATCTGCACTCTGGTCAGCAGACAGTCCTAACCAGGGATCCCCCTTGTCGATGTTGCCGGGGTTGTTGACACGCACACCACGGGGTAACTGCTTGGTCATTTGCTTTCCTCAAAAAGAGTTTCAGGTTTTACCCACAGTGGTAGCTCACTATGTGTTTTCCAGAATAAGTGGCACCGATGTTCGGTGTGCACTTCTATCCTGGTTACGTCTTCAGGAACCAAGATTCTCCACGGACCCCATTTCTGTTCTCCTGCTCGTCGGTTAATCAAGCGGCCATAAGGATCCCTGCGTTCCAGGAAGGCAATCTCAACTACGTCGGGTTTGCCATCAGCGTCATAGACCATGGCGTAGATTTCTACTGGTTCACATTCCTTGCGCTTCTTGTCCAGCCAACCATGGAATATGAATTCGCCTGGTTGTTGAACCAGTTGGGTATATTCAAAAGGGTGTACCACTGGATACCAGCGCGCCTCGATCCAGGGACCAAGCCCATAGACGAACAGGAAAGGCCCTAGTACCAGGGCACAAGTGGTCACTACGATATCTACGAGGGCGTTCTTTACTCCCATACAACACCTGTTCTTTGCTTTATGAGTTGTTTGAGGGCAGGCACACCACTGAAGCTGGCACCACACACCACAAGCGCCATGTCGTAATCCGTGATGCCCAGCTTGGCACACACGAAGTAGGCAACATGCCCACAGAACAGGCACAGGATGCCGTTGGCTATGCCATTGACC
>JBFHJN010000099.1:0-6808 GCA_041595875.1 Coriobacteriia bacterium | reverse complement strand
GTTGGCCCATGCCGCACGAAGGAGTGACTTCGGCGCGAAGACCATCATGGCCAACTTGTCCTTCTTGTGCTGACGCACGAAGTCGAGGATCTGCACCATCGTCTTGCCCGTGCCCGCGTCGCTCATGTCGAACACGATCGGTCGCTTGGCGTGGAACTTGAGGCTCTCGGCCTGGTGCTTCATGGGTGTCATTAGAACCTCTCGCGTTTCTTGCTCTCGTCGTAGAGGCGCTGAGCGGTGTCGGAGATGACCAGGGACTCGATCGGGTAAATGCTGATGCTCTTGTCGGTGTCCCAGCGCACGGCCAGCAAGGAGCCGTCTTCGGCGAGCTTCCAGCAGCCGAAGTGGGTCTTGCCGCTGGCGGCATATGTGATGGCGACCCACCCGCCTTTCGGCGCTGTGCACTCGGTCAACGAGAAGATGATGTTGCCCCCGGCGTCGTTCGCCATCGTGCCCAGGGTGTGGGGGAGGTTGGGCGGCTTCGGGCTCTCGGCCCGCGCCTCGCCGAACAGACCGAGAAGCAGGAAGAACGCCAAGGAGACCACGGTGGCGATGAAGTAGTAGACGAGGAAGGCGCCAGGGCGCATCGGGTTTTTCATGACAGGCTCCAGGGGTGGATCAACCACCCATACGTTTGAGGAATTCCGCCACTTCGTCTTCCATCGGCGAGGTGGTGGCGATCAGGCGCTCGTCGATGACCAGGGGCACGGTCTTGCGCGCGGGCTCGCCGGCGGTGACGCCGTACTGGCAGTCACCCTGCTTGTCGGGCCCATAGGGGCAATACTTGCAGGAGAAGATGTTCGCGCTGGGCTTGAACGTCCGCTCCTCGGTGACTGCGCGCCCGCTGCGATCGAACAGGGAGAGATACTTCTTGAGCTGGCGCCGGTGCATCGTGAAGGAGGCCAGCTCGTCCTGGTCGAAATACCAGAGCTCACAGGTGACCTGTTCGAGCTCCGGGTAGCGCAGCAGCGAGCACACCGCGTACAGCTGAAGCTGGCGCGCGTGCTTTACTTCGTTGCCGAATCGTTTGCCGGTCTTGTAGTCGATAACGATTGCATGCGTTGGAGTAAGGTGACATACCGCGTCGCACTTGAGACGGAGCCAACCGGCTGCCCACTCAGCAACCCCCCATTCACGATCAAACGCCCATTCCTCTTCACACACGACACGGCCAGCCTTGAAGTGGACGGCGAGGGCGGCGAGGTCGCTGATGAAGTGGCGCAGATTGTGAGTTGCGGCGGCTTTTCCCGTGACATAGTCCTCTGCCTCCTGGTGAATGGCGGTGCCGCGGTCGGCGGCCGTCTTGGGTTGCAGGTCCGGGACCTTGTCGATCCACTGGAGCTTGGCCCGGTAGGCGCACTCCTCGAACACTGTCAGTCGGGAGAACGACCAGGACTTGATCGTCTCGGCCGGCTTGCTTGCAGCGGATGCCTTGCGGCTCATGCCACAGCCTTTGCGCGCTTGACCTCGCGCCGGTTCAGCTCCTTGAGCATGGCGTCGATCCAGAACTGGGCGGGCTGGCGATTGACGATCAGCGCGGGCAGAGTGAAGCCGCGCTCTGCCGCCAGCATGGTGGTGATGCCGTGGCTGTCGATCTTGCGGGTGACGTAGGCGATGGTGTTGAGCAGGTGGCTGTCCTCCATCTCCTTGAGCTTGAGCACTTCACCCTGGCCCGTGACCCACTCGATGTCCTTGTTCTTCATCGGGCCCAGGTTCTCGCCGGTGTTTCGCTGTTGGGCGAGGCGCTGTTGGGCGAGGCGCTGGTCGGTGCGCAACTGACATGCGAGGCGCTGCTTGATGCTCTGTTCGAGCTTGCTGGTAAATGCACCATCTCGTGACGATTCCCAGTTGTCGTCGAAGTCGATGTAGTCTTCGGCGGCCATCACGCGGCCTCGCCGTCGAGGTGCTTGATGATCGAGGCGAGCATGGTCTCGAGCTCGTCGATCTTCGCGGCGATCTTCTTCGAGGCGCTCTTGACCGTCTTGAGTTCGGCGATCTGGGCTTCGACCATGCGGATGGCGTCGATCAGTTCCGGGTCGGACATCTTGGTGACATCCACGCCGAAGACATAGTGGACGGTGTTGAAGGCGAGGGTGGTGTTGTTCATGGTTTGCTCCTGGTTGATCTGATTGCTGGGGTGGAGGACGACTACGTAGCTGGTTGCGTCGGTTTGGTCGTCGTGGTTCAGGTCGATGCCTACGCCGACCATGTGGTTGGTTTCGTCGACCTTCATCGTCCATTTTTCGGCGAGAGCGTTCAGCGCGCTGTAGGCGTCTGCCTTTGTCGTTTGGAAGTCGCGCGCCCTCTTGTAGTCGCTCGCCACGGTGCTGTATGGAGGGAGCACGTCGGTGTTCTCAAACATCGAATCGACGTACTCGGAGAATGCAGGTGCGTTCGGTGTGGCGAGGGCCTCTCGCGTGAAGTACGAGGTGGGGTACAGGCGTCGCCACAGCTGCACCGTGACCCAGGTGTAATCGTGGGCCGACATGCTATAGCTGCGATGATAGGTACCGGGAAGGCTGCGTGCGTAAAGGCTGCTGACTGCCGGCACCACCCATGCGCGAAACTCGTTGAAACTGTCGAAGCTCCGCGCTTTCTGTACTCGCGTCGCGTTCTTCATGAACGGGATGATGCAGGCTTCTTCGAACTCCTTGGCGCGGGTGGCATCAACGTTGATGCGACGCTTCGCTGGTGTTTCGTTTTCCATGTCGTGACCTCGTTACCTCGTGTCAGAGTTTCAGAATATCAGACTCGCGCTTTTTTCGGCGCGCGTTTGGTGGCTGCCGCCGGGGTGGGCGCGGTTGCGCGCTTGGCCGCGGGTACGGGCTGGGGCAGCTCGGCTTCGAGCCAGTCCGGGAGCACCCACTCGACGGCCACGCCGTAGGTGAGCTGGCCGTTCTTGCGCACGCGCGTGGTCTCGATACCGTTGTGGCGCAGCAGGCTCGTGAACTTGTTCGGGCTGGTCGGGATGCTGCCCACGTTGTACTGCAAGATCGTGAGCAGCTCGTCACGGGTAACCGTACCGTGCGGATTTTCCCGTGCCTCGCGGATGAACTTCTTCATCAGCAGGTTGTAGCTCTGGGCGATGATCGTGTGCTGGTTGATTACGCCGCTCTCGGCCATGAGGGTCTCATCGGCGCGAGCGAGCCACAGGGCGCCCAGATCACCTTCGGTGACGGCGCGACAGGTCTCGACGATCGAGGTGATCGACAGAGCCTTGATGCGTTCGCGCTCGGGGGTGTGGATGATGGCGTCGGCCTGCTTGCGGTCGGCCTTGTGTTGGATCATCCACAGGGCGAAGGCTTCGAGCTGATCCCGAACCGCGCCTTCGTCGGGAATCGGGAGTTTCTTGGCCTGGTAGTTTCCCACGTTGTATCTCCGGTCACTTGGAGGTATGAACACCGGCTGTGGCCGGTTCGAGCTGAAAATGAAGGACACGTGGTTGGGCACGTCGATCGTTTGTTGGCGCATGCGCCGCAGTGGCATCGTCGGCTCGGTGATGTAGTTCCGCAGCTTCGCGGTGATGCGCCCCTTCTCGCGGAAGTCGTCGACATCCACTTCGTCGATCAGCACCATGAGCTTGCCTTCGAGCCAGCCGTTGAACTGATCCTCGATCGTGCCCACGGTGACGCTGATGGCGTTGCGCGCGCCCAGCAATGGCATGGCGATGCGATTCACGAAGAACCCCTTGCCGGTGCCCTCGATACCGTGCGTGACCCAGGCGGTAAGCGGCTTGTGCTGGCGCTGGAAGATGCACGCGAACCAGTTCAGGAAGTGGTCCACGAGTTCGGTGCGCGTGCGCTCGCCCAGCATGTGGCAGATCACGGAGAGGATGTCCGGGCACTGTTTCTCGAGCGAGACCGGCTTGGCCCCGTCGGTGTCCATGCGCATGTAGGTCGAGGGGGTGAAGGTGTTGATGAGGTGCTTGTCCTCGTCCACCACCCACTCGGCGCGAGGGTCGTACTGGATGTCCCACACCGGGATGAAGTCGCCCACGAACCGCCCATGTGAGCGCATCCAGTGGTCGAGCTGCGTCTCGTTCTTGGCGCGGTACAGTTCAAGGCGCTGCTCGCCCGGGTTCCAGAGGCCGTTGTAATACTCGGCGCTCTTCAGATCACGGAACGCCAAGATCAGATCCCCATCCTCGGTTGGCGTTGCGTTCTCCGCTGAGCGCTGGGCAGCTAAGTCGGCGTAGTACCCGGGCAGCAGTTCCTTGGTCTTGAAAGCGGTGTCCGACTTGTAGTCGAAGATCAGGTCGAAGTTGTCCTTCGGGTGCCAGTACGCCCAGCTGTCGCCACCGTTCAGGTTCAGGCGCACGAACTCGCCCGACTCTTTCACACCGGTGACGCTGGCCACGTTCGGTTTGTTCACCACCTCGGTCGAACCCACCCAGCTGGTGCCGGCGGTACGGGCCTTCAGGCCCTCGGCGATGCGCAGCTCGTTGAGCGCCTTGCGCGCGTCGTTCTTGAGCGCGTCGATGTGGCGCTCGCCGATCCGATCCGCCGGCAGCTGGAGCAGCGGGCGGGTGACGATCTGGATGCGGTGCTGGAGCGGGTCCTTCATCCCCTTGAACACGGGTGGCGTGATGTAGAGCAGCTTGTCGTTCTGACAGGTGGTGATGTCCAGGGGCCAGCTGAGCTGGTTCTTGCAACGCGAGAGTCGGAGCTCGTCGCGAAAGAGTGTCAGATTCTGGCCCATGAGCCAGGCCTTCAGTGCCGGCGCGTGTACCGGGGAGTCGAGGAGCATGAAGACGTGGGCGCTGATGGTGCCTTCGGTGTCCGGGAGGCCATGGCTCGAGCTGTACTGGAGCACGTAGGCGATGTCGGCCAGCCCCATGGCCTGGAGCTGGTCGTCGATGTCGGGAGTCTCGAACCGATCGAAGTCCAGGCAGATCCACTGGGTCAGATCGTCGGTGCGGGTGGTGCCGGCGCGCGGCTCGTTGGTGAGCGGGCGGGCCAGCTGGCCCTTGAGCAGGCAGTGCCCCAGAGAGGCGTGGGCCTCGACAGCCTTGAAAAACTCGACGGGGCTGTTTACGACCTCCTTGTGGGAGGTGAAGTTCTTCATCTGCGGGTAGGGCAGCTTCGCAGTGGGTGTGATCGTCTTGGTAAGCGGGACGGCCGCCTGGAGGAAGTACAGGTCCATTGCGTGTGCGCCTGTGGTGAGGATGGGGGAGGTGGAGTCTGACAGAGCGCGTCAGAGTGAGCAAATAGCTAGGGACTATCGACGCGCTTGCGGCGCAGGAGAGGTTGCACGGCCTTGACCTCCACCACGATACCCGTCCGGTCGAAAACCCGTGCGGCATGTGCCAGGGCGAGCTCGAAGGTGTCGAAGCGCTTGCGGTTGCAAACGTAGTGGATTGGCGGGGCTTCGGTCATGGGAGGAACTTCCTTGCGTGAGCGAAATTTTCATACCCTGCCTGCTTGGCAGCGAGTTCCAGGGCCTGGGTGTGGGTCACGCCGTCGCGCTTGGCAATCTGCTTGGTCAGGCGCTTGAGTGCGGCGAGCGTGGTGGGTCGGTCGAAGTTCATTCGTCGTCGAGCCTCATCTTTTCGAGCAGGGGGATAAGGGTGTCAACACACTCTTCAAGGGTAGCTGGGCTGGTCATCCACCACTCAAGCTGAAGAACTTTGGTCTTCATGATCGACCCTCGAAAAGAGTGTCAGGCACCTCAACCTCGTCGCCGAGCTTGCTGGCGACGTAGCAGCGCAGCACGGCTTCTTCAACGGTGCTACCTGCCATTTGGCAGAAGCGGACGGGTGTGCCGATAGTGAAGGTAACTTCCCTTGGACGAAACAGGTCCGCTACCCATATCAAGTCCTTCTTTGGCTCACCATACGACATTAGCTTCAGCAGATTTCGCTCGATGATGTCGAGCACGTCGAGTTCGAGATCGTCAAAGTCTGCGTGCCTTTCGATGCTCGGCGAGGTCATGACTAGACGGCCGCCAGAGGTCGCACCTATCCAGTCTTTCCACCGCAGGTCGGTCCAGCCGTCGCAGGTCAGTGCGGCCCACTTGAGTGCGATGCCGTCGAGGTCTTTCGTTTGGATCTTCATGGCTTGCTCCGAAGAAGTTCGTCCGGTACTTCAACCTCATCCCCGAGTCGAGAGGTGCGCTGTGTGTTCATGGCTTGCTCCTTTCGTGTAGCCCATCGGCAGTTCGATGGTTCGTAGTTACCGTTGACATCAACCCGGTCCAGTGTTCTGCCATCAGGGCGCTCTCCCATATCAGCAAGGAAATTGCCAAAGTCCTTCCAGCGTTCACATATCTGCACACCCCTCGCGCCGTAGTCCTTGAATGATTTGACTATCGGGTTTGTGCAGCGCGTCCACATACCTCGCCACGATTGGTATGTGGGGGACAACCCTGTTCTGCGGCTGGCGTGGCCGTGCGTCGGCGGTGTTGATGTGTTGCGCTCATCCCTCCAACACCCGCAGGACTTGGTGTGCCCTGATGTGAGTGCGTGGCTAACAGCTTCATGCAACTTACCGCACGCACAGCTGCACAGCCAACTAACACGCCCTTGGCGGCTACCGTACCGCTCAAGCACCGTTAGGCGCCCGAACACTTGTCCTACTAGGGATTTGGCTGCTGGCATGGTTGTAACTCCTGTGGGATTTCGACCTCGTCCCCCAGTTTGGCGCAACAGAAGCAGCGCATGGCCGCGATTAGAGGTGTTGGGCCGTAGGTAATCTCGCTACCTACCCCACAGCGATGGTACTTGGCTCGCCATGAAGGGGACCACCCCTTGTTCTTCTCGCTGACACTAGAAGGCACATTGCAGTACAGGTCTATCCCCTCCCACTCGATG
>JBFHJN010000098.1:0-6871 GCA_041595875.1 Coriobacteriia bacterium | reverse complement strand
CAGGCGGTAGCGGGCGTCATCATCCGGTTCTCCCCAACGGCGCTCTTCATCGGCGCAGCCGCCGGCTTCGCGGCACTTGCCCTGCTCGTGCTGATGAAGCAACCGGCGCTGACAAGCGAAGAGACAAGCCTCACACCGCCGTGCGTGCAGGGTAGTATTGCCTAACAGGAGGTGAGGCGTGATGGATCGCAAGGCGATGATCCGCGCATACAAAGAGAACGGACCGCCCATGGGTGTATGGGCGGTCCGGAACACTGTGGACGACAAGGTACTGATCGGTGCAAGCCCCAACGCCCCTGGCCGGCTCAACCGGGAACGCTTCACGCTTGAGAACGGCTCGCACCCGTCCCGCGCGTTGCAGGCCGATTGGGACCGTCTCGGCGAGACCGCTTTCACCTTCGAAGTGCTCGACACCCTGGACGCAACAGATGGTCCTGATGACGATGCCGCCGAGGACCTCGCTGAGCTGCGTGCGCTGTGGCTGGAGAGACTAGCCCTCCCTGCCGAGAAGCTCTACCCGGCCCGGGGATGAAGAACCGGGTTACCCGCGCTTGGTGACCTCGATGAGGTGGTAGCCGAACTGCGTCTTCACGGGGCCGTGGACCACGCCGACCTCTTCGTTGAAGCAGACGTCGTTGAACTCCTTGACCATCTGTCCGGGCATGAACTCACCCAGGTCGCCGCCGTTGCGGCCGGACGGGCACGATGAGAACTGGCGGGCGATCTCGGCAAAATCGGCGCCATCGGCGATCTGCTGCTTGAGGTCGTTGGCCTGTTCTTCCGAGGCCACCAGGATGTGGCGGGCGGATGCAGTGGTCATGTATGTCTCCTATCTCGATTACCTGACTGTGTGATTATGCGTGCAGTCGTACGCCGACGCTACCCGTCAGCCCAGAGCTCGCACCGGTACTCATCGCAAATGGGCGGGCGATACTCGTGCGGCAGCTGGCACCCGAGCTCGGGGTGGCAGAACTGGCACTTGCGCACGTCCACCCACTCCGGCAGTCCGGCGCGGTACGCCTCGCCCTCAGACGTGGGCAGGTGACTGAAGCGTGGGTCGTGGTACGGCGAGATGCCGTGAGCGCCCGCAACGTAGCGGTCGCCGTCGCGGACAAGCGCGCCGCTGGTCTCGAACCACCCCAACCATTGCTCGATGTATGCCGGAAGCCACCCGTCACCTATGTAGTCGCCGTTCTCGTCATGCGCAAGATAGAGCGCACAGCACAGTCCTCCGCAGGTGTGGCAGAGCTCCCAGTTCTGCGCGAGGGGATCTGGCGCTGGAACGCTGCTCATCTCGCGCTCCATTTCAGCCAGCCGCCGAGAGGGACGCCAGCAGCACGAACACCGGCAGCTGGAAGTCCAGGAAGTAGTGCGCTATGGCGAGATAGCGAAGCGTCGTCGGCCGCCTGTCCACGACCCAGGCCAGCCAGAGAGCGAACGGCAGGAACATCAGCAGCCGATACACGATGAAGCGCCAGTCGAAAAGCAGCGGCAAGAACACGTGTTGCGTGGAGAGGACGACCGCGCACACAAGCGCAGGCCACAGCCGTCGACCCGTGATCGCCTGCAGCCGCGGCATGACGTATCCGAAGTAGGTGGGCAGCTCGGTAAGCGCGTGCACCAGGGGGAAGCCGATCAGAATCGCCCAGGCACCCGCCACGGGAAGCGCGCGAAACATCAGGTCCGCGCCGGCTTGCGCACTGCCCCACAGCGCTCCGCCAAGCAAGATGTTGGGCAAGAACCCAAGCGGCCCGCTCACGACGAGCGCGATCACGACCCATAGCGCGTCTCGCTTGCCTTCACCCTTCTTGATGCCGAGAAGATCGCGGTAGCGAAGCCCTTCGCGATGTGCGAGACGAACCAGCAGCCAGAAGTTGATGAGCTCGCCAAGCGCGAAGCTGCCAAGCCACCAGTCAGCGGCGGCGCGCCACGAATCGGCCGCACCGGATGCCGCGTACGCCGCGGTGAACAGCAGCTGGAAGCTGAGTGCAAGGGCGGGACGGAGCGCGAGCATCCCCCAGACGCTGCGGGAGGACACGGAGCCAGCGGCCGCACGCGCCTCGATGGCCTCATAGCTGTTGGGAAGCGCCGCAGCAGACTCCACCGGGCTACTCCTCATCGTCCTTCTTGTTCGAGGACGCCTTCTGCGTGAGCGCCACGAGCAGGAACGTGATGCCAACGAAGTAGAAGGCCGTGGTGTGCTGAGTCATACCCAGGACGATGAACGTCATGCCTATCGCCATGAAGGCGGCCCAATTCTGGCTTTGGTCCTGCTTCTTATCACTCACCGAGACGACCGCCCTCCATTGATCCACGCCCTGCTAGCGCTTCCTTCTCAGCAAGCATGCGCACGAGCCAGAGGCCGTGCACCGCGCCCACGACAAGCCCGGCTCCCAGGCATCCTACGGCAACGGTGACAGCGATCTGCGCTGTCGTCCAGTCCAAAGCGATGAGCCCGGTGGCCAGAAAGATCATCGGCATACCGGCCGCCCAGGCAACCGAGTTCGCCAGGACCCAGCGACCGGCGCGCGGAACGTGCCCGCGAAGCGCCATCCACTGCGGCACGCCAAGGACAGGACCCAACGCCGCACCCATCACAGCTGCGACAGCCAGTTGCAGGACGAGCGGCGGGTCAAAGGTGGACGCGGATGCGGTCGTCTCGGCGGTAGACGCCATCGCCTGAAAGAACGTCGACGGCATCATCCCCAGCAGCCACGCGACAAGTGCGCCAAGCGCCGTGGCGCGGACCCAACGCCACCAGCCGAGCATCGGCAACGCGGTCCGCAAGACCCGCCACTGCGCCAGTCCCACCACCACTCCCTCAACCGCAGCGCCTGCAGCCGCAACGCCCACCGCAGCAACAAGCGCGGCCTCCAGGGAGAGCTCGTCGTTTGCCGAGAAGAGCCCGGCTGTCATGGCAAGCGTGGCGGTGAGCCCGATGAACTCCGCAGCTCCGTTGGCGATTACCCATCGGCCATAGATTTGCTTTGTCGTCTTTGCGGTCACAGCCAATGTGTCCTCTCCTGCCTGCCTACTTGGCGCTCACCTGCCGCGCCTCCCCGATCTGCGCATCGGGCATGCGGTTCAAGATCCCAGTGTATTCCACTAGCTCTATCTTACAGCCGGAACCGATGCTCACCGCTCCCCCGCGAACCACCTTCGCCGTCGTGTTCTCCAACGTGATCTCGTCCGCTTCAACGGACTCAACCGCCAGCTGCTTCTCGCCGAAAAGGGCAAGGAGCGACGCGCCAACCAGGCTTCGACCCAGCGTGATGCTCACGCGCTTTCCGCGGATCTCACGGGCGCCCGCACTACCGTGAAGCTTCAGATCGAGGTTGGCGACATCCACCAGACCGGCGACACGGAACGCGCCTTCACCTACCAGGCTCTCGGCCTGCAGATCCATTCCCGAGCGGAGCTCGCCTCGCACATCGATCTCGCGCGCGGCCACGCCGCCTGCGGTCAGACGCCCCTTGACCTTGAGCTCGCCCACGCCCAGACCCAGCTGCACAGTGGCGTCTCCCGTGACGCTCATCTTGGCGGTCTCTACACTGCCCGAGAAGCTCCCGGACCCGTTCACCGCGATGTCTTGCGCAACCACGTTGCCCTCGACAGAACCGGCACCGTTGATCTTCAGGTTGACGCACCTGATGTCACTGGTGACCTTCCCCGCACCGTTGATCACCACGTCGCCGAACTCGCCCCCACCGATGGTGCCCTCACCAGCGATCTTCGCGTCCCGTGCGCTGTTCTCGCTCATCATCTTCCTCCGCATGCTCCGGACGAGCGGCGTGGCTACTCGTCGCTGAACCCCGCCTTGATATGTGAACCGTCACAAAACGGCTTGTTCCCGCTGTGGCCGCATCGACACAGGGTCACCCTGTTTCGGACCTCGTACGGCTCGCCTGCGGCGTCGACGATCTCGATTCCGCCGCGCACGTACAGCGGCCCGCTCACTCCCAGGTGCGGGTCCTCGATCAGCGCGATCGAAGGCTCCAGCTCCGGCTCGAAAGGCTCTCCGGTCTCGCTGCAGGCGACATAGCGGCCAGATGGGCACAGCTGCGCCTCCTCGATCGCCAGCTCGCGGGTGTCCGAGTCGTCGCACCGGTCGATCAGGTTCCATAGCCCGCCGGCGCGATCGCAAAAGCGCGCCTCGGCGCAGAGCTTGCGCACATCGTGGAGCTTGAGGCCGGGGCCGTCGATGCCTACCGCCTGCTCCATGTAAGAGCCGTGACCAGCCGTCTCGGTACCGTCAAAGCCCGCCGAGAAGTGCGAGAAGTCGCAAAACGGCTTCGCCTTGGACTCGCCGCAGCGGCACAGCTGATAGCTGTCGCCGGCCTCGATACGCTCAAGTTCGCGATAGCCCACCGACTCGCCCGCCTCGTTCACGACGATCTCGAGCCGCACCAACGGCACGCCGCCTTCTACCAGATACGGTCCACCCTCGGTGACGGTGATGCGCATGCCTTCGGCCGGATTCATCGCACAGCTCTCCTCTCGGGCAGGGTCTGCCTCAAGTCTAGTGCTTCCACGCAGATGCACCATATGTGGGTACCATCCCCCTGATAGCCAAGGAGGGATCGTCATGGAGACAAACGACCTGCGGGCGCTTGACAAAGAGCTGTACCACCCGAGCACGAAGACTCCGGTCATCGTAGAAGTCCCGCATCTGCGCTACCTCATGATCGACGGCAGCGCAGAACCCGGCGGCGATGATTTCCAGGCACGGATGCAGGCGCTGTTCAGCATCGCCTACCCGCTGAAGTTCGCCGCCAGAAAGCAGCTGGGAATCCACTACCCTGTGATGCCGCCAGAGGGCCTGTTCTGGGACCCAAGCGGCAAACCGCTGACCGACGAGGCCCAGAACGCCACCATGCTGTGGACGCTGATGATCGTGGTGCCCGAGCAGATCTCCGTGGCGCTCCTGAACGAGGTATGCGAGGCCGTCAAGCGCAAGAAGGGCGCCGAGGCCGGTCCCGTGGACGAGGTCGTCTTGAAAGACTTCGCCGAGGGAACCTGCGTGCAGCTGATGCATCTGGGCCCCTACGATCAGGAGGCCGGCACCATCGAGCGCATGCGGGAATTCGCTGCCGGGCAGGGCTACGAGCTCACGGGCAAGCATCACGAGATATACATCGGCGACCCGAGCAAGGGAAAGCCCGAGAAGGTCAAGACCATCCTGCGTCACCCGATACGCAAGGCGAGTGGCCCCGCCTGAGACCAGGGCACGGCCCTCGCATGCAAACACAGAGAGGGCCGCCTCTCGGCGACCCTCTCCCATCGCTGCTGAACAGCGACATTCATCTGTCTTTTGCAGGTGGCGCTTTTGCGTCCGGAGGCGTGTTCTCCGGAATGCCGCCGTCCTAAGAGGTAGCCACCTCCGCAGCGATGCTGATACTACTCAACGCTGGATCACCTCCTCTTCGGTCGGCGGGCCGCCGTATCGCGCCCTCGGGACCTGCCCGTGAAGATGTGCAAGCGATTTTCGTGCCGAGGAGGGCTATTTGCGATTGCGATACTTGTAGAGTTCTCGCGCGGACTTGTGGATCGTGGCCCAGCGACGGTTCTCGGCAGCCTGGAGCCGCGCATCCGCGCGAATCGCAGCGGAACGCACCTCCTTGAGCAATGTGCGGTAGCTCTCAAGTCTGTCCTCGGCCAACGTGCCTGACTCCACTGCGGCCAGCACGGCGCAACCGGGCTCGGTCTCATGGACACAGTCGCGGAAGCGGCACTCATACGAGAGCGCCTCTATCTCCGGGAACGCCGCCGCGATACCCGACTCGGCATCAGTGAGGGCGACGCCACGCAAGCCGGGAGTGTCCACCAAGACACCGCCGTTCGGCAGCGGGACGAGCTCTCTGGCGACGGTTGTGTGCCGGCCCCTGCCGTCGGCCACGCGCACTTCGCGTGTAGCCTGCACGTCACTGCCCACCAGGCGGTTGATCAGGGTGGACTTACCGGCACCTGAGGGACCGATAAGCGCAACGGTACGGTGTCCGTCGGCGTAGGCAAGAAGCGCATCCACGCCATCGCCGGTCTTCGCACTCGTCATATGGATGTCCACGCCCAGCGCTATGGTCTCCACAGCCGCCTGCGCAGCCTCTGTATCTGCCGAGAGATCCGACTTGGCCAGCACTACCACCGGGATCGCACCGCTCTCCCACGCAAGTGCCAGCTCACGCTCAAGCCGCCGGACATTGGGCTCTTCAACGATGGGATGGACGATGAAAACGGTGTCGATGTTGGCGGCAAGCACCTGTGTAGCCGCGTCCTTGCCGGGATCGGCACGCGTGAACGCGGATGTCCTGGGCAAGATCGCCTCGATCTGCGGCAACTCGAGGTCCGTGTCTTGCCGGATGGCCACCCAGTCACCCGCAGCGGGGAGTTCCTCGGCAGAAAGCGCCTCTTTGGAAAGCCGACGCGTCGGCTCGGCGCGTATGACGCCTTCACCGGTAGCGGCCAACACGCTGCCCCGATCGGCGCGGATCACGCGAGCAGGGATGAGTCCTTCCTCGGCATACGGCGAGAACAGCGCGCGCCAGCGATCAGAGTAGCCGAGAAACTCCAGGGATGGTTCAGGGTTGATGATGTCAGTCAACGTGGGGTCCGTTCGTCGTGGTGCCCACGCTCATGACGTCAGATGGCGCGGTGCACCGGGTTTGCGGCGTACGTCGATACGGGCGGGCATGCCGCCCCTGCGGCTATCGCAACCATCAACGTCACCTCCCCGCGTGCAGGCCAAAAGGACTTCTCGATGATACCACGGAGAAACGAAATCACTCCGCTGGAACGCGGTGGCAAAGCGGGCTTGTTCGGAGGCGCAGGCGTGGGCAAGACCGTACTAATCACCGAGTTGATCCACAATATCGTG
>JBFHJN010000097.1:0-6992 GCA_041595875.1 Coriobacteriia bacterium | reverse complement strand
GTCGACATCGCCGCTCCCGGCGTCAACATCTTCTCGTCGGTCCCGGACAACACCCACGGCTACAAGAACGGCACGTCGATGGCGGCGCCCCACGTCGCCGGTGCGGCCGCACTGGTGTGGTCGGGCGCAGCCTCTACGGCCGCAGCGGGTGCTTGGTTGCTGGTCTCGGCGGCGGTCACCTTGGTCTGGACCGCAGCATCGGCTACCGCCACGGCAGGGTCGTGGTCGCTGCTGGTAGCCGGGGCGGCGGTGCTCGTCTGGAGCGCCGCGGCGTCTGCCGGAACTGCCGTGGACTGGATTGTGCGGCTCATCGGGCAGCTGGTCCGGGCGATCTGGGTACTTGATCGTCGTGCCCACGGGCAGGGTACGATCACAGAGCTAACAAACGGCGCGCTGGTGGGACAGGAACCGGTGACACTGGTGGTCGGAGAGGAGCGAGGATGGCCGCAGTAATCGGGGTACCAACCACCATCGACCTGGGCAACTTTGCCACCGGTGAGGTGCCAGACCAGCTGATCTACGGGTTCAACGACTACCTCGACCAGCCAATCGACCTTGACGGGGCGGCGGTGGCCTTCAACATCCTGGACTGCGCCACCGGCATGCAGGCGGCGGGCGCGGGGACGGTCGACGTCTTTGACGGTCCCAACGGACAGATTCGCTACACGTGGGTGGCGGCCGACTTTGACACCCCGGGGATGTTTCGCGCGCAGTTCGTGGCCACCAAGGGTGGCAACACCTACAAGTCGGACGTGATCCGGTTCTACGTGTATCCTGCAGTGGACTACGTGGCTCCCTGATGCCCTTCAAGTCGGCGCGCCAGCGGCGCTGGATGTTCGCCAACAAGCCGGCTATGGCACGACGGTGGGCGCGGCACGGACGCCGAAGAAAGAGGCGACGCCGCAGCTGACGTGAACACCTCACCACCCTTGATGTGGTAGGTTATTTTCACATACCACACGAAGGAGATGGTACGTGCTCATCCTCATCGAGGGGCCGGATGAGACCGACAAGACCACACTGGCCAAGGAGATCAGCAAGGCCTATGGCCTGCCCTATGTGCACCGCGGCCCACCTACCCTGCCTCCACTGGAGGAGTACGGCGAGGGCCTGTGGGGTATCGGCGAGATACGACACGGCCTGCCGCGCGGGGTCATCGACCGCTGGCACCTGGGACAGGTGGTGTACCCGCAGCTCTACCCTGAGGGACGCACCCCGCTAGGAGACGTGGAGCGGCTGTGGATCGACCTGGTGCTCCTGGCGGCTGGCGCCTTCTGTGTCGGCACCTACGGCATGGTTGACAAGATCGAGCAGCGGATCGAGCGGACGAACGTCCTGGCCGCGGCTGGCAAGGGCGGCGTGCCCTCGTACCTGCAACACGAGGACGTGGAGCGGTGCCTGCTGCTGTTCCAGGACGTGTACCGGACCACGCTACTGGACGTGGCGCTGCACGACATCGATCGGCGTGCCATCCTGGATGCCGACGCCGTCGCACCCCACGCGCAGGACCTGGCTACGCGCGCCGCGCTGCTGGCCGAGTTCAACGTCGTGGGCGAACCCTACGCGCCCAACGTGCTGCTGGTAGGCGAGCAGGTGAACACCCCCTGGACAAACCTCCCGTTCGCGCCAGAGTCGGGAAGCAGCGGGCGGTACCTGCTGGAGGCGCTGCTGATGATCTGGGGACGGACCGACCTGGCCCGCACCCTGCTGGTGAACGCCCTTGACCGCGACGGCCACCCGCAGAACCTGCTGCGCCTGTACCGGTTGGCCGGCCAGCCGCGCGTGGTGGCGCTGGGTAACGCGGCCAGCGAGGTGCTGAGTGATGCGGGGGTATCACACGGTGTCGTACCACACCCACAGTACGTGCGCCGCTTTCACCACCAGACCAAGCGCGAGTACGCCTGGGCCCTTGCCGTGGCGGCGCTCAACGGTAACGACTTTCGAACGCTGTGGCGGGGAGGTAGCTGATGGAGCTGGTGCTTGAAAACCTGCGTGAGGGCTACCAGCAGGTGATACGTGAGGTATGGACACAGGGCGCGCGGTCGAGTCCACGCGGTCAGGATACGCGCGAGGTGATGAACGCGCACCTCACGCTCTTGGACCCGAAAGACGCGCTACCCACGGGGATCGATCGACGGATCAACGTCGACTTCGCGGCCATCGAGGCGCTGCAGCTGGTGGCCGCGTCCTCCAACGTGCTGCGCGCCACGACCATCAACCCCAACCTGGCGCAGTTCCTGGACGAGGGTCTGAACGACTTCTATGGGGCCTACGGGCCGCGGCTGACCAACTGGCCACACGTGGTGCGACGGTTGGAACAGGACCCGCACACCCGGCAGGCCGTGGCACTGATCTGGCGGCCGGCCGACCAGTTCGAGTCCACGCGCGACCTCCCATGCACCGTGTTCCTGCAGTACCTCTACCGACAGGGTCAGCTTCACGCGCACACCTTCATGCGCTCCAACGACGTCTGGTGGGGTCTGGCCTACGACATGTTCCAGTTCACGCAGCTGCAGCTGACCATCGCGCGTCAGCTTGGGATGAGGGCCGGTCCCTACACGCACCACGCCACCAGCCTGCACCTCTACGAACGTGACTTCGAGGGCCTGGAGCGTGTGGTGGAGGCGGAGCCACGTGGTGGACCGCTGGAGGACTACCCCAACGGCTTCTACGCGCAGGCCGCGGCCTACGACACCATGCTACGCGCGCGTGAGCTGCTGTGGAACCCTGAACCTGATCCAGCGCCCAACAGCCAGGAGGCCTGGTTCAGCACGCGTGTGTGGCGGCGTCCATGACCGCACGTGCCACCTGGGAGGAGGTGTGGCTGGACATCGCGTGGGCCATGGCGCGGCGATCGCGGTGTGTCCGCACGCAGGTTGGCGCCGTGATCGTCAACGAGCAGCAGCGCGTGGTGGCCACGGGGTACAACGGCCCGCCTGCCGACTACCGGTCGTACAACTTCGACAGCAGCTGCGCTGCCATGACCACCAAGGGAGTGTTCTGTCCACGTGCCGGTGGTGAGCGCCACATCGACTACGACAACTGCGTGGCCATCCACGCGGAGGCCAACGCGCTCCTGTTTTGCGATCGACGTGATCGTGAGCGCGGCACCATCTACGTGACGAGCGTGCCCTGCTTTGCGTGCGCCAAGCTGATCGCCAACTCGGGGCTGCACCACGTGGTCATCGCGGTGGTGGGCAGCGACGACGCGCACCGTGATCCAGACCGCACGATCAAGTTCCTCTTGGAGTCAAGGCTGACCGTGCAGGTGGTCGATGATCGACGCTAGGCTCACGCTGGTGGAGACCACCGAGGAGCTCATCGAGTTTTGGCAGTGGTTGACCAACTACCGCGGCGAGTGGCTCGGCTGCGATACCGAGACCGGCGGCCTCGATTGGTGGCGTGAACCGCTGCGCGTCGTGCAGTTCGGTGGACCAGAGGCGGGGTGGGTCATCCCCTGGGACCGGTTTGGCGGGGCCGTGCAGGACGTCTTCGACCGCTGGGCCGGACGCGTGGTGTTTCACAACGCCAAGTTCGACCTGCACTTCTTGGAGACCAACGGGGTGCGTGTAGGTCGTCATCGCGTGCACGACACCATGTTCATGTGCCACCTGCTGGAGCCGCACAAGCCCAAGGGCCTCAAGCCGGCCTCCGAGCGGTGGGTCGACCCGCGCGCCCTGGTGGGCGAGGAACGCCTGAAGAAGGTGCTGGTCTCCAATCCCGAGCGTGGCTACACGTGGCGCACGGTGCCCATCGAGTTTGCCCCGTACTGGGAGTACGCGGCGCTCGATCCCGTGCTGACGGCGCGCCTGGCCGAGGTGCTGTACCCGAAGCTGACAGAGGACGACCGGCGCGTCTACGACGTGGACCTGGGCGCGGCGCAGGTGATCGCCGACATGGAGCGTCGCGGTATCCGGGTCGACCTGGAGTACGCGCGCGAGCGCGTACAAACCCTGCTAGCCTACGAGCAGGAGGTACAGCAGGCGGTCAAGGAGCACTTCGGGGTGGACTTCTCGCTTAGCCGCGACGCCAAGCTGATCGAGTGGTTTCGTCGTGAGGGTGTACAGTTCACCAAGCGAACCGCCAAGGGAAGGGTGGCGGTCGACAAGGAGGTGCTGGGGGCCATGAACCACCCCATGGCGCCCTTCGTGCTCAATTGGCGCGAGGCCAACAAGAAGCGCACCACCTACTTCGGTTCCTGGTTGGAGTTTGAGGATGGTGGCGTGCTGCATCCCATCTTCAACCTCCTTGGCGCCATCACGGCGCGCATGTCGTCCGAGCGACCCAACCTGCAGAACGTGCCACGCTCCAAGGAGGTGCGGCGCGGTCTCATCCCATCCGATGGCAACGTCCTGATCCTGGCTGACTACGACCAGATCGAGCTGCGGATCATGGCTGATCAGGCCGGTGAGACCCACATGGTTGAGGCCATCAACGCGGGTAACTGGGACGGGCACACCTACACGGCGCGGCAGGTGTTCAGGGTGGACGAGCCCACCATTGAGCAGCGTCGCATCGCCAAGCAGGGCAACTTCGCCAAGATCTACGTCGCCGGCCTCGAGACCTTCGCCAACACGGTAGGTCTACCACTCCACGAGGCCAAGGAGTTCATGGACCTGTTCGACGCCGAGTTTCCAAATATCAAGAACTTCATCACGACCGCCACCAACCAGCGTGCCAACGAGGATGGCCTGATCTCGTACCGCACGCCGTACGTCGGTCGGCGCCAGGTGGCGTACGCCTCCAAGGCGTACACGCTGGTCAACTACATCATTCAGGGTCAGGCAGCCGACGTGCTGAAGCGGCACCTCATTGAGCTTGCCAACGCGGGCATGTCCGAGTACATGACGGTACCGATCCACGATGAGGTGGCCTTCGATGTGCCGCGCGACCTGGCGGAGGAGGTGGCACGCGCCTTGCCGGACCTGATGGAGGAGCGCGAGGCCTTCTCGGTGCCGCTGACGGTAGGCGTGGATATCGTGGAAAACTGGGGTGACAAGTATGAGTGAGCTTCTGGTGGCGATAGATCCTGGGGATGTCACCGGCTACGCCCAGTACGGGTGGCCCGACGAGGAGTTTGCATCGATGCAGGGGCCGTGGCAGGAGATGATGAGGAAGCTTCACCAGGCCGTGGCCTGGGCACACGAGTGGAGACTTCCCATGACGGTCATCTGCGAGAGCTACATCGTGACCGCCGCCACTGCTAAGAAGTCACAGAACCTGTCCGCCCCGGAGGGGATCGGTGTGGCGCGGTACCTGGCTACCAGCCACGGTTTCGAGTTCGTGCTCCAGACGCCGGCCGACGCCAAGCGCTTCTCCACCGACGAGCGCCTGCACCGGTTGGGTTGGCGGTTCCCTTCCAAGGGCGGACACCGCAATGATGCGGCACGGCACCTGCTGCTGTTCATGTCAAGGACGGGCAGGTTGGACCTGCACCGTCTGGTGATATGATCACGCTATGAGGCGCCGATACCGCATAGTCCGCGTGCTCACACGCGCCGGACAGACCTATGCCCCCGTGTCTTTTACAGGTTGCGCGTGCTGGGCACTTGTTCGTCACAAGAAGTTGGTGGGGCCTTTCTACCTACAGATCACCGTCACAGGAGGGTGCCATGCCGTTCATTGACCTGGTTGACGACCAGATCGTCATCCACAGCGAGTACCAGGAGCGCGATCGCGTCAAGCAGGTTCCCGGCGTGCGTTGGGACAAGGACCAGCGCACCTGGAAGGTCGCCGTCTCGTGGGGTGCCTGCATCACACTGCGCGGCGTCTTTGGTACCAGCCTGGATGTGGGTGAGACGTTGGCCGCCTGGGCCTGGCAAGAACGTGAAAGGCGTGTGGACCCTGCTCTATCTCTTCGTTACGAGTTGGAGTTCCCAGGGCTATTGCAACAAGAACCCGAGCTGTATCCCTTTCAGCGCGTGGGCGTGCGCTTCCTGGAGATCGCGCAACGCGCGCTACTGGCCGATGAGATGGGCACGGGAAAGACCATCCAGCTCATCCGGACCATCCACCGGCTCAACGCGCTACCGGCGCTCATCGTCTGTCCCAACTCCATGAAGTACACCTGGCAGCGTGAGTTCGCGAGGTGGGCGCCCTCCATCCCGACGGTGGTGATCGACGGCACGGCGGCCAAGCGCCGCAAGCAGCTGGCTGACGAGGAGGCCCTGGTGGTCATCATCAACTGGGAGGCGCTGCGCCTACACTCGCGCCTGGCGCCATACGGTTCCATCGCGTTGTCCGACAAGGAGAAGGAGCCCAAGGAGCTCAACGAGGTGGAGTGGCAGGCGGTGGTGGCCGATGAGGCGCACCGTGCCAAGGACGCTGCGGCCAAGCAGACCCGGGCGCTGAAGGCCATCGCTGCCGAGGCGCCGTACCGGTTCGCGGCCACCGGCACGCCTATCGCCAACCACCCCGGTGAGCTCTGGAGCGTGATGAACTTCGTGGCGCCCGAGGACTTTCCCCGCAAGACGGCCTACGTGGACCGCTACTGCCAGCTGTCGTGGAACGCCTTCGGTGGCATGGACATCGTCGGGCTCCGACCTGACACGCAGCCCGAGCTGGAGCAGTTCCTGCTGCCACGCGTCATCCGGCGCCTGAAGGAGGTCGTCCTGCCGCAGCTGCCGGCCAAGCTGCCACCGCAGGTGCGGTACACGCCCATGAGCACCAAGCAGCAGAAGGCGTACGACCAGGTGGCCGACCAGATGCTGGCCGAGCTCGACTCAGGTATCCTGATCGCCAGCACGGCGCTGGCGCGCATGACGCGCCTCTCGCAGTTTGCCTCGTCCTACGCCACCATCACCGAGGCCGGCGAGGTCAAGTTGGCCTCACCGTCCAACAAGCTCGACGCGTTGGACGACCTGGTGGAGGAGGCGGAGGGGCGTGCGGACGCGCGTCGTGGTCCTGGACCGGCAGGCGGACGACGACGGTGGTGCCGCGGCCGACGTGCGACTCGATCGTGAGCATCCCGCCGTGCTGTTCGACGATGCCCT
>JBFHJN010000096.1:0-7156 GCA_041595875.1 Coriobacteriia bacterium | reverse complement strand
CGGGCGTAGTGGCCCACCGGGTCGAAGTCCAGCTTGGCGCGGGAGACCTGTTCAAGGTCGATCTCCGCGTACAAGATCCCCTCTTCGTCCCACAGCGGCCCGGCAACGACCTCGCCCAACGGCGAGACCACAACAGAGCCGCCGCTCGACATAGTCTCCGGCTGCGAGTCCAGCAGCTCTCGCTCCGGCAGGTCTTCGGGATACATGTCCTTGGTGACGAACTGGTTGCATCCCAACACCCAGCAGCGGCCCTCGCATGCGATGTGCCGCATCGTCGACTGCCAGGTGTCGCGTGAGTCCGCAGTAGGCGCGCACCACACCTGTACGCCCTTGCCGTACATCGCGTAACGCGCGAGCGGCATGTAGTGCTCCCAGCAGATGAGCCCGCCCACGATTCCCAGCGGCGTGTCCACCGCGGTGAGCGTGCTGCCATCGCCCTCGCCCCAGATGAGGCGCTCGGCAGCCGTCGGCTTGAGCTTGCGGTGCTTGCCCAGAAGCGCTCCGTCCGGCCCGAAGTAGAGGATCGTGCAGTAAAGCGTCCCTCCACCGTGAGCGCCAGCGTACGTCGTGTCGCATTCGATCACGCCGATGACCAGGTAGATGCCGGCCTCGCGCGCTGCGTCGCCCAGTCGGTCGGTCGCAGCGCTGGGAACCTGCACCGACGAGTCCCAGTAGCGCTGCCACAGGTCACGACCCACAGGCGCCCTGCTTCCCACCACCGTGCCAAAGGCAAGACCACGCGGGTACGCCGAGACGAACGCTTCCGGGAAGAGCACGAGCTTGGCTCCCGCTTCGGCGGCCTCGGTGATCAGCGCACAGGCCTTATCGATGGTCGCTTCGCGATCGAACAGAACGGGAGACGCCTGCACAACGGCGGCGGTGTAGGTCTCGGCCACGGGTCACCTCTTAAACGACGCCCAACACGACACCGCTATGGTAGCGCAGGAGAATGACACCCCGGCACAAACGAAGGCCCCGTCGATGACGGAGCCTTCACTAAGTCTCTATGGTGCGGGTGAGAGGAGTTGAACCTCCACGGGGTTGCCCCCACATGGACCTGAACCATGCGCGTCTGCCATTCCGCCACACCCGCGTAGCGAAAGTGAATACTAACACACGATGACCAGCAGGGGGAATAGCCCACCGGGCAGGGAATGTCGCCCCTGCGGCGAACTGCAACTGCTTCCGTACGCATCCCCCACGTAACCGATACTCATGGAGGAACTCGTGCGCAGACTCATGGTCGCCCAGTCTACCCGCAAGACCCCGCTGTCAGGTCGCGACCTGCCTCACGTACGCCGTGTGCACGGTCGACTGCATCTCGGCTTCAGCAGGAGCGTGGTAGTCCTCATAGAAGCGAGCCACGTCGTCGGTATCGGGCGTGGTCTGCAGGGCGATGATCTGGCTGAAGTGCCTCTCGGCCTCCGCCATCGCGCCGGTGCTGATCACGGGCGTCGCCAGGATGACGTGTGCCGCCCCGAGCCTACGCATGTAGCTGGCAGCCGCCCTGACAAGCAACACCGAGAGCACCGCCTCGTCGATGATGATGACCGTGGCGCCCTCGAACTCGGGTTCTGTCGCGCCGCTGCGGCATTTCTCCAAGTCGTTGTGCATCCGCGCAAGCGTACCCGCACCCAGCTTCCCCACCTCGTGCCGGGTCAGCTCACTACGGGGATCCAGCGTCACGTGCCCGTCAGCGTCGATGACAGCAAGCGTGGTGTCCGGCAGTGTCGCCATCGGCACCTTGTAGACCCCGGCGCACGCAAACGGCAGGTCGTGCATCAGCGCCACCCGTGCGGCAACAACGGCGCCTCCGGGCGGGACCCCCGCGATAACGACCTTCTTATCGGTAGCGAGCGACTCGAGTCGCTCGGCAAGAGCCTGGGCTGCCTGTTCACGGTTTGCATACATGCGGCATCGCCTCCTTCTGAGGGTTGATACCCGCAACGGGGCCGAGTGACGACGCAATACGACCGGCTCGCGCTACAATCTGCACGTAGGCGACGAAGGGCCGCGCGTGGAAGAGCCGCTTATCTTGGAGAGATACCGTCCGCAGGCCGATCTTGGCACGGGCGCTCACGGCACGGTGGTCCTCGCCTTCGACACCCGCATGGCACGCCGGGTGGCCATCAAACGACTCCCGCTCGGACATGAGGCCCGCAAGACAGGGCTTGCCGAGGCAAGAACCGCTGCGATGCTCAACCACCCTGAGATCGTCACCGTCTACGAATGGGACACCAACGAGGACGAGGCGTTCCTCGTGATGGAGTACGTAGAGGGCGCCTCGCTTGCAGACATCCTGGACCAGACCGGAACGCCGCTGGACGCCGACGAGGCGGCTGCGGTGATCGGCGGTGTGGCCCGGGCGCTCTCGTTCGCACACGACAACGGCGTGCTGCACCTGGACATCAAGCCCGCCAACATCCTCATCACGCGCGACGGCCGCGTGAAGGTCGCCGACTTCGGCGTCTCCGTGCTCACGGGCCTCTCCGGCCGCGCACAGGGAGTCGCCGGCACCATCGGCTACATGCCGCCGGAGCAGATGCGCGCCGAGGAACTCGATGCGCGCACGGATGAGTGGGCGCTGGCGTCGCTCGCGTTCGAGCTGCTCACCAACGCCAACCCCTTCGATTCGGATACCTTCGAAGGCTCCCTGTTCAAGATCGAGCACGCCGACACCCCGCTGCCGAGCGACTTCGAACCCGGTCTTCTCCCGGGCGTGGACACCGTTCTCCTCGCGGCGCTCGCACCCGAGGCCGAGGAGCGCTATCCGTCCGTTGACGCATTCGCGCTTGCTCTGCTCGATCACCTGGGAGATGCCGAAGCAGGCCGCGACTCTTTGGTGGGGCTCGTCTCCGGCTTTGTGGAGGACGAGGAGGACACGGTCGCCGAGAGATACGCCGGTCTCGGCCTGTGGGATCGCCTCGCGTCGAAGTCGCACTGGTTCCGCCGGCTGTGGGCCGCCGTGCTGTGCGGCTGGCTCGTGTGGGCCGGACTCTCTGTGTTCGCGCTGACCGACACCGCGCTCTGGGGAGCCGCAGGACTCACGGCGCTTGCAAGCCTCCTTGCACCCGGGCTCGGACTCGCGCTGGGGATCATCGCCTTCGGAGCCGCGCTTGTTCGCAATGATGTCCTGGGCGGCATCCTGTTCCTGGTGCCGGCGGTGGCATTCTGGGCATATCTCGGCCGTCGTGGCCGGGGTGACGCACTTGCTCCCGTGATGGCGCCCGCCCTCGGGGTCGTGCGCGCTGCACCCTCCATGCCCCTGTTGCTCGGATTCACCTTCAGCCCGCTTGCCGCGGCGCTCTCCTCGGCAGCTGCGGCACTGGCGACCATGGCGGTCTCGGCGGCAAGCGGGGCGACCGCCCCGTTCCTCACGGTGGACTACCGCTTCTTCATCGATCCGTGGAGCGCCACCGTCATGGCGACCAACATGCGCACGCTTCTGGTCCCCGGAACGCTTCTGGGCGTCGTCGGGTGGGCTCTTGCGGCGGCGGTGTGCTCGCTCGCCTGCTCGCGCGGCACTCGCGGATGGGCGAGCATCGGCACCGGCCTCGGCGCGGTGGTGCTGGGCGGCGCTTACTTCGCCTGGAGCGTGCTCGATCCGGCCGTCGCGCTTGAGTCCTGGGCTGCCAGCGGCGGCATCGCGCTGATGGTCATGGTGGTGGTCATCGCGCTGGGCGCGCCCACCCGTGGTTCCGAGTAGCCGTTACGGCACGTCTACACTGACGGGCGATTCGTCCGCCAAGTTGGTATGATTGGCAGTCTAAACAGAGACCCTCCAGCAGCAGGCGGAACGATGGGCATTCTCTCGGATTTCGAAGACAGGATCGCGGGTGGCATCGAAGGTCTGTTCGCAGGCGCCTTCCGCTCCCCCGTGCAACCCGTCGAGCTGGCCAAAGCGCTTGGCAAGGCCATGGACGATGGCCGCGCCGTGGGCGTGGGCAAAGTCTACGCGCCGGTCTCCTACACCGTCGCGCTTTCTGCCGAGGACGAGGCCAAGCTCCGTTCGTTCGAGGCGACGCTGGGCGGAGAACTCGCGACCTACCTGGTCGACCACGCGAATGAGCGACGCTACGAGCTGGCTTCTCGGCCGGTCGTGGACTTCGTGACCCACAGAGACCTCAAGCTTGGGCGTTTCCGTGTGAGCGCCGCGCTTGCCGAGACGGGCCCTAAGCAGACCGCCGAGGCGGGCACCCCTCGACGGCGCCAGACATCGGTGACCGAGATCGCAACCGTCACCGTCGACGACATGAACCACGACGTCGCGCTCCGTGGCGAGCAGATCGTCATCGGCCGACTGTCCGACGCCCAGATCCAGATCACCGACGCCAACGTCTCACGGCGGCACGCCGCATTCATCAAGATCGACGACGGCTGGGCCATCCAAGACCTCGACTCCACCAATGGGACGCGACTGAACGGACAGCCCGTGAAACAGGCGCGACTGCACGACGGCGACATCGTTGAGATCGGGCTCACCCGGCTCACCTACCACGAAGCGCGGAGGTAGCCGGATGATCGACATCGTCCTGCTTTTCGGCAAGATCCTGTTCCTGGCGCTGCTCTATCTCTTCTTGTTCGCCGCGGTCAAGGCAGGCATCGGAATGGTCAGGACCGGCGGCGCGAAGAAGCAGCCGCGCGGGCTGGGCCTTTCAGTGGTGCGCGGACCCAAGGAGATCTCCGGCATCACGCTTCCGCTCACCGGCCCCATCGTGGTGGGCCGCTCGCCGGACGCCGACCTTGTGATCGCCGATGACTTCGTCTCCTCGCTCCACATGAAGATGACCCCGTCCGGCAACGGCGCGGTCGTCGAAGACCTCGGCTCCACCAACGGCACGCTGGTCAACGGGCAACCCGCCACCCGTCCGTTGAACGTCGAAGCCGGCGACCTCATCGAGATAGGCGCCAACCAGCTCAAGGTGGTGCGCTCATGAACGCCCGCCGGGACGATCTTCCCTACGCAGGCGGCAGCGATGTGGGCCTGGTGCGCTCGGGCAACGAGGACGCATACCTCATCAGCCCGCCGCTGTACGCGGTAGCAGACGGCCTGGGCGGCCACTCGGCAGGCGAGATCGCAAGCAGCATCGCTGTTGAGACGCTCCAGGACACGGCGCCGCGCCGCGCCGACGCAAAAGCCCTTGGCCGGGCGGTCCGCCAGGCGAACACGGCGGTCATCACCGCTGCCGAGGACGGCAGGGGTCGCTCGGGAATGGGCACCACCATCACCGCCGCTATGATCGAAGGCACACGTATAGCCGTGGCGCATGTGGGCGATTCGCGCGCCTACCTTCTGCACCTGGGCGAACTGCAGCAGATCACCGATGACCACTCCATGGTCGCCGACATGGTACGTCGCGGCACGCTCACCCTGGAGGAGTCGCGCCACCACCCCAACAGGAGCGTGATCACGCGCGCACTGGGCTCGGATCCCAACCTGCTCGTGGACACGCTGGAGGTGGACGCCGCTCCCGGTGACCGCCTGCTGTTGTGCTCCGACGGACTGACCAGCATGGTGGAAGACCAGCTCATCGAGCAGGTCCTTGGAGCCTCTCATACCCCGCAACAGACCGTGGACCGGCTCATCGGCTACGCGTTGGATGCCGGTGGCCAGGACAACGTCACCGTCGTTGTGGTGGACATCGAGCGCGGGACTGACGCAGGCGCCACCCGCGACACGGGTTCACGGTCGCAGCAGCAGCGCTCCGGCAGCAGATGGGCCCTGGGCCTGCTGTGGGTGCTCCTGGCCGCTGTCCTCATCGGCGGAGCGATCTGGGGCACCTATGCCTACGCGCGCAGCCAGGCGTACCTCATCGAAGAGAACGACGTCGTGGTGGTCTACGAGGGCGTTCCGGGCGACTTCGCCGGGATAGAGCTGCACTGGCGTTCCACGAGCACGACCATCACCACGGCCGCGCTCGATCCCATCACGGCATCCAGGCTGAAGGCCGGTGTCCGCACCGAAGACCTTGAGTCCGCATACGCGCTCCTCGATCAGTACCGCGCCCAGGCCAACGAGTCGCTGTCCGCAACACCCACGCCGGCCCCATAGGAGGCTGCACGTGCGCTCCCGCCGCGACATCGAACTGCTCCTGCTACTGGCTGCCGCTCCCGCCGTCTTGCTGCTCTTCGCTCTGGTGCAGGGCAATGCCCGAGAGACCCTCGCGCTGGCCGACCTCGCGGTCCCGGCAGGGCTGCTGCTGGCCTTTGGCGTGGCGCGCGCCGCCAATCGCTTCCTCGCGCCCGGGGCCGACCCCGTGCTGCTCCCCCTGACGTTCCTGCTCTCGGGCGTGGGTCTGGCCTTCGTCACCCGTCTGGATCCGGAACTGGGCGCCAGCCAGACGATGTGGGTCTTTGGCGGCGTGGTTGCCATGATCGTCATTCTCGCGCTCGTGCCGTCGCTCGAACGGATCGGGCGCTACAAGTACACCATCATGTTGGCAGGCATCGGGCTGCTGCTTTTGCCCGCGCTGATCGGCGTGGAGGTGAACGGCGCCAAACTGTGGCTGCGCTTCGCCGGCTTCTCCTTCCAGCCCGCCGAGGTCGCCAAGATCCTCATCGTCCTCTTCCTCGCCGCTTACCTCGCCGACAACCGCGAGGTCCTCTCGGTGTCCACCAAACGCGTGCTGGGCGTGTGGCTGCCGCCGCTCAAGCACCTCGGCCCGCTGCTTGTCATGTGGGCCATCTCCCTGGTCGTCCTTATCGCCGAGAAGGACCTGGGCTCCTCGCTGCTGTTCTTTGGCGTGTTCCTTGTGATGATCTATGTGGCCACCGGGCGCTCCGGCTATGTGATCGTGGGCGCCGGGCTGTTCGCTGCCGGAGCAACGGCGGCGTACTTCATGTTCACGCACGTCCAGACCCGCGTGGCCATCTGGCTGGACCCCTTCGCCGACGCCACGGGCCGCGGCTACCAGTTGGTGCAGTCGCTGTTCTCCATCGGCGCCGGACGGATGATAGGCGTGGGCGTGGGCAAAGGACTGCCCACACGCATCCCCTTTGTTGAGACCGACTTCATCTTCGCCGCCATCGGCGAGGAGCTGGGGCTTCTGGGCGGCGCCGCGCTCATCATCGCCTACCTGGTGTTCTGCCTGCGAGGGCTGTCCACGGCCACGCGCGCCCGCTCGGACATGGCCGCGTTCACAGCAGCCGGGCTGGT
>JBFHJN010000095.1:0-7235 GCA_041595875.1 Coriobacteriia bacterium | reverse complement strand
GAATCCGGCACGGCCGGCGCTGAGTTCCTGCACGTTCATAGCATGTTGTCCTTTCTGATGATTTCAGCGTCCATGAAGCTGTTTGCCGCCCCGGTGGAAGCATCCGTGCCGAGCAACGATGTTACGAGCCGGCGTTGTCCGTCCTGCTCGCGGTAAAGCGTCGCGCCCGCCTGAGCGGATTCTACAGCGACTGTTTCTTCCTGTATGTTCTTCACTTGGCCCTGTGGGTCGCCCACAACAACTCCCCGGTCGGAAAACCACCATACGTCCGTGCTTGTATCCATCGTCCCTGTCGTACCCTCCACTGCTCCGTACGGCAGCAGAGTCACGACACGAGCCTTGTCGATGTCCTCGCCAACAAGCCAGTAGGTCTTGTCGGCCACCACATACACGCCGCCCTCGACCGGTGCAACGATCGTGATCCTCGCCGGGAACGGGATATAGTCTCGCATGGGGTTGTACAACCCGTACGCGTGCGGTTCTGAGTACACCAACGTCGATCCCGATGCGACGAGTCGCCGACCACGAAAGTGCGCGACGATGTGCCCAGGCGGGAGCGGCTGCATGCCGAGCGTCTGAAGCTGTGGGCCAAGCCCTACCAACATCACAGCCAGCACGTACGACGTTGCAGTGGTCGAGAGGACATACCCGAGCAAGTCACCGTTCTGCGTCGTCATGTAGATGTTCTTCATGCCTGAAGGCATGTCAGCGATGGTAATGCTTCCGCCCTCCGGCACATCTACTTGTACAGGCCACGTCGCGCCGGACTCCTCGACGCCATCAGGTGCTGCCGTAATGGCGATTTGGTACTTTCCCGCAGGAAGCGCCCCCCCTGTCGCAGCGGTCACAGTCGGCGCAGGGTTCGGTACGCCCACACCCGCAGGACCGTTCACACCGTTTCGGATACGCCCGTTCGCTACTTCGCTGCTCCAGTACACGTCACCGTTCGGCATCGCTGCGAACGACACACGCATTCCGGGAACCATGTCGGTCTTCACAGCCGTAGGACTCAAGTGCCGGTCAATCGCGTACAGCGTCGTGCCTGCCACACAATACGCCCCGTCGTCGTGTGCCCACAGACTGTGCGCCCCAGTAAGCGCCGTCTTGAGTTCGGTGCCCTCCCTGCGCTGCAGGGTACCCGCCTGTGTCAGATCAACGTTAACCGCATTGCGCACGTAGTCGCCAGCCTTTCGACCACGCTCGACGATTGCGAGTTGGTGGTCAGGAACGCGATTGTTGATCCCCACGAACGGGCCGATGGACACTTCCTTGGCTGGCATACTCTGCTCCCTTTTGTCAAGTATATGACAACAGTGCGTCTGGTTCCATCACTGCAGGCCACATGCGCGCAACCACATGCGCTGAAACGTAAATGCAGCAGCAGTATTCGCCGTCATAACCGTCTGCCAGGCTTCGCTCCACCTACACAACATGTTCGTCGGGCACTCCCTGGCCGCTCTACGCTGCGCCAGATCCGTGATAATCGTCGCGGTCATGCCCACCCCTCGTTTCGTTGTTTCGCCCGGTTCCGCAGCGCTGTAAAGCCTGTCCATGCTGCCACGATCGCAAACCCCACCAGTGGGTCCACACCCAGCGCAGCGGCAATCGCCTCGCCCTGCTCC
The DNA here is from genome assembly GCA_041595875.1 of Coriobacteriia bacterium. Taxonomy (GTDB): domain Bacteria; phylum Actinomycetota; class Coriobacteriia; order Anaerosomatales; family Anaerosomataceae; genus UBA2279. The sequence continues at coordinate 5,613 of JBFHJN010000095.1, read as the reverse complement.
GTAAGACCGGTGAGCCCAGCGAGCAAACCAGCGGTAGCGGTGACAGCGCCAGAGACAGCGATGGGGGATACAGTCAGGTTCGATTCGTCCTCGACCTTCTGAGGCATCAGCGGCAGATCCTCGTCGTTCCCTGCGAGGTACAGCGCCGCCTCTCTCGCTCGACGAGCAGTCAGACCGGTGTGCTCTTGCCCCTTCACTTTGTTCCACAGGGCGAAGGCTCGCGCTGCAGCACGGAAGTTGCCAGCGTTGTGCTGCTTGAGCACCGTGGATCGAGCGAACCCTGCGAGCCCGATGTTGTAAGCAAGACTTACAAGTGCGCCGAGTTCGTTCGGACTTGCTTGACGGGACAGGTTGCGTTTAACGCCGGCAGCGAACTCCTGAAGATCGTCCACAAACCACTTGTCAGCGAGTTGCTGCGAAATCTCGTCACCCATCTGCACGTTTTTTGTGTGCCCCCAACCAATGGTTGGTTCGCCTGCAGGGCACCTGTATGCTTTGAGCCTGCAGCCCTCGGACTTAGCGATTTCTACTACCGCGTCCCACGCGATCGGCCAATCCAGATTTCGTTCGGGTAGCTGCTGCATATATCACGTCTCCTCGGATTTGCGCCACAAGGCGTGTGTAGCGGTCGTTGTCCAGAACGGGTGGCACCTGTGTGCCGTATGCAAGTCTACGCGCTCGGCGCCTTCTGGCACAGCAGCACGCCACGGCCCCCACAACTGCGGCCCCTTGGGACGAGACACCAGATGGCCGCGCGGCTCCAACCGTTCGAGAAACTCAATGTCTACGATACGCGGGAGCGATTTAGGCATATACACCACCGCGTAAATAGCCGCGGGTGCACACTCCCTTGCCTTGTATAACCACCCACTCATAAGCATGTGGTCGCCTACCCGTGTGTTACTCACGACCACGAAGGGGTCAACGACAGGGTGCCGCTTGTCAATCCACGGCCCTACCACCGTAACGAACACTGCCGGACCAAGCACGAGCAGTGCTGAAACAACAACTAGGTCAATAAAACGGTTCGTCGTCATTTTTATCCCAAGTCAATGCCGGCTTTCTCTTTGAGTACCCGTTTCAGCGCAGGTACCCCTGCAAATGCCGATGTTGCGACAACCAATGCCATGTCGTACCCCACGATTCCTAGCTTGCCACACACAAAATAGCTGATGTGTCCGCAAAACATACACAGCACCCCACTAGCCAACGCACTCGACCAGGACGGCTTTTCCCCTTCCCTCACACGCAGCGCGTAGTGGGCTATCCCTCCGTAAAGAGACAACCCTGTAGCGTATAGCGCTGAAAGATTCTCTTTCACGAAGACCATAAAGCTGTCCGACATCTACGCTACCGACTCCTTACGACGATGGTGCCGTCGTGTGTGCGCGCACTTACAACTGCGTCATATGTCCGCACGGATACATGTTCTCTGAGCCTTCCGAGCAACGCAGCGTCACCGGCAATCGCCCGCGGGGCGGACAGGAGCACACCGGCCATCGCTCCCTGTCCGACAACATCTACACCATGAGTTCCCTCTGGTGCCGTTAGCGTCAGCGGTACAAGCACCCCATCTGCCGTAGTAACAACGAACGTCGTCACCTCGCCGGTCGGGGCCGTGAGCGACATCGACGAAACGGTGGCGGTGACCGTCGTCGCTTGTGCGGTCGCAGCAGTCGGGGAGGTGAGCGTAATTGCTGCCAGCGCACCGGTGGCGATGTCTTCTGCCAGTCCTTCGCCCGTACCAGTCGGGGCCGTGAGCGTAGCTGCAGCGAGCGCACCCGTCGCCGTGGCTGCCTGAGCAGACGTACCAGTAGGTGCAACAAGCGTGACAGCGGCGAGGGCGCCTGTGGCAACCGTCGTATCCACCGTATCTGCTGTACCAGTAGGTGCAGCAAGCGAAACTACCGCGAAGTCACCTGTACCTGTAGCTGTCGCGGCGTGTGTGCCGGTAGGAGCCGTGAGCGAAACCGCTGCCAGATCACCGGTCGCGGTGGTGGTGTCGGCCGTGTCCGCAGTACCTGTCGGTGCGGCAAGACTGACAACGGCGAGATCGCCAGTGGCTGTGCTCTCAACAGCGTGCGTACCTGTTGGGGCCGTAAGCGCAACAACCGTCAGGTCTCCCGTAGCCGCTACGACTGTCGCAGATGTGCCTGTTGGGGTCGTTAGTGAGATCGCTGCGAATGCGCCGGCTGCTGTTACAGATGCTGCGGATGCGCCAGTCGGGGCGACCAGTGTAGCCGCCGTCAGAGCACCGGTTGCTGTCTCTGTCGCGCTCGCCGTCGTAAACTCGGCGCTCGCATAAGGCCCAACCTGCGTACTGCCGTCCCACCACACCGCCCACAGTTTGTACGGGGTCGAAGCAGACAGCCCGCTCGCGTCCGGCGTGAATACGTGCGGCGTCGTGTCGGTCGGGCTCGTCTCCGGGCCGTCCTGATAGACGACCGTGCCGCCCGTCCAGCCGCCGCCTGGGCTCCATGTGAGTGTGGCAGCGGTTGAGGCTACGGCGAGATAGAGATCGGCCATATCAGAACACCAACGTCACGGTTGCGCGGGCGCCGCTCGACGTGATGTTGCTGGCGGCGACGTTGAGGGATGACGGGGCTGATGCCACGTATTGATCTAGACCGATATCCCATGCGCCACTGCTCGGCCGCGCATCCCCGTCGATATCGATCGTCACCCCCTCGCTGAAAAGGTTTGCTCCAGCACCGCGCAATGAGGTAGCACCGGCCACCAAGTGGAAATCATTTGACGCAGAGCTTACGAAACTGGCGGAAGTGATCCCTGTTACCGACGCGACGCCAAAGCCAACCCCGCCCGTGAAAGCATTGTTTGACGAATTCGCTGCGTCACCCCCCGTAACGTGCGTCGTGTTATTGAATCCAATGCAGTTTTTGAGCGTTGGCGAAGAACTCAGCGAGAACCCCGTCGCGCAACCAGCCGCGACAACCGCCCGTGCCTCGAAGTCCGCCACCGATGCAAAAACGCCCACCGCGCTTCCATGCGCCAGACACGTCCGCAGCCGACACCCTGCCGCCTGCACTGCAAATGCGTAACTGGACCCCGTGCCGTTTGTCTTAGAAAGGCAGTTCGTGACCAGCACGCCAGTAGCACTGAACGATCGAATTCCGTGCCTTCCACTCACAGTCGAAGCATTCTCGACGTCCAGCCACTCGACTCTCGCGTATGCGCCGCCCGTGCCGTTGGCAAGAACCGACGACGTACCGGAGGAAGCCTTCTTGATGTAAAAACCGGACTTCGGGTACCCCCGATGCCGATGCCCTTCGGCGACAGTTATTCTCGGATATCTGGTTGCATCCGTGGTCCAGCCGTCGATTACTACGTCGTCAGACAGGCCGCCCGGCCAGTCGTTATAACAGACCGCCTCGCGAATCTGGTCCAGCGATACCAGATTCGCCTGCTCACCCGCCTCCCACGACGACAACGTCGAGTAGTCGCCTCCGCTGGCGCGCACAGTCCTAGTGACGCTCGTCGGCATCTATCGGTCCTTGGTCTTTTTCCGCAGTGGGCAGCCCGCGCGGAAGCACGTATCAGCCTGCACGATGCGCTCCCGGCTCTCCCACATCACTTTCGGGCGATGTCCGCGAGCGTGAAGCGCCCGACGATCGGGTCGACAGGGGCCTCCGGGTCGCGGGCAGCGGCAAGCTCGTCGGTGTCGAGCTTCGCGGCGTAGTCGAGTCGGTACTTCCGCATGCGCCGAATCACCGGCTCGGCGCCTGGGCCGGCGGTGTATTCGGACGCCACCAGCTCATTCCAGTCGCCCGCAAAATCCGGGGTCTGCACAACCAGAAAACGTTCCTTCTCGCGGGCGCCGGGCTCCCACGAGTCAGGCCACACCTGGAAGATGTCGCCATCTCTGAATTCACCGTCGGTAAACCCCTCGTCGCGGGTCCAGATCATCAGTTTCATTGTTCTGCTCCTAGAGTTTTGCGTGTTGTACGTTATCGCGCTTTCTGCGCAGCGCCGCACGCGCGATGCCGCGCGCGACACCAGTCTGACCGTCTCTTTCGAGCGCAGCGCGGGCGGCGGCCGGAAGGCGCTCCATATCCAGTCGCCACGCGCGGCGGCGAAACGTATCGCTCTGGACGACGCCGTTATCGTCCTCGATCTGCTCGGCGGCAAGATCCTCGACATCCGCCGCGGGGACGCCCGGCAGGCGCAGCACTCGGAAAATCGGCGGGCGCTCCAGCGCGCCCCACTCGTGCCCGTCTTCACGCACCACCACCACATCCCCGGTCTTGTAACAACCGCGGCGGTCTATATCCGGGTCGGCGTGCGTGGCGTCGATTGCTTTTATCAGGAGTTCGGCCATGCCGTACCTTCAGCGTTCGAGTGCCAGTAATTCATACGTCGCATTCGGCGATATACCGTTGAGCCTCGACCACTTCTTTCCAAGCATCTTGGCCGCAGCGACCGAGCAGAAATCCCCCCGAGCGTCACCCCACGGGATGTTGAGCACCTGTTTCGTCACGATGTCGACGTAGCCGTAAGGCATGCCCTCGTGGCTTCGGAACACGCTCCAAACCTGAACGGGAGAGACATGGGGTTGCGGGACGATGACCCAGTGGTCTTGCTCAAGGTCGATCTCGCCTCTGCCCTTGCCGACCGGCTTCGCTCGCCACCCGCCGTCCATTGCTGAGGATGACAGGCACACTCGATGGCCCGTCTCAGGGTCGTTGACGACGACCTCGCAATGCGAGAACCGATCTTCAACATCCGCCGTCCACCACGCGATGGCGTGGCCGGTAATGCCCTGGAGCGTTCGCCACGAGTGCGGGATGTAGAAGGCTACTGATACTTGGCTCATGTCATCCCTTGTAGTGCAACCTGTTCCACCCGGCTGTCGCTAAAAAGTCAGCGTCGTCGGGAAACACCTCACCGGTTATGAACCGGATCTCCGGTCCCCGCACACCACAGCGGTGTTCTCGACACATGCAGTACACCACTCGCTCCGGCCCAAACACCTCGTGGTGTATTTTTGCACCGCTCCCGCACAAACTGCACGGCAAAGCTACTATTTGCGCCACGAGGAGGCGCTATCAGCGGTTGATGTAGAACGGCGTCGAGAACGTAACCGTGAAGTTACCTGCCGTCACGCCCTTCGTACCTGCGAAATCGACGAGGTGCATCACGCGGTCCGTACCCGCAGTGCCCACGACCTTGTAGATAACGCAGCCCACCACACCTGCCAGCGTGACGCCAGTGTACGTCGGGTTAGCCGCGGAGTATGTAACCGCGATCCGGTTATTCGTCGTGTCCTCGACAACCGAGTCGACCGTGACGTTGAAACCGCCCGTGGTGTACCCACCGGTCGCAGCGTGCTCGTTCGTCACACTGGAGCGGAACTGCCACGTATCCAGCGCCGTCTCGTCAGGTAGCACCGTGACCAGCAAAGCCTTGTGCGTGTCTGTAGCGATGACGTGGTTGCCTCCGGCGAGGCCCAGGGCGAATTTTCCGAAGTTCGCGGATGCCATTTCGTGTTTCCTTTATGCAGTTGTGGTGACTTCGCGCGTCACGGCGACTTCGCCGTACAGCAACGTGTAGGTTTTTCCCAGGGCGTCCTCGACTTCAAGGTCATACACCCCGGAT
>JBFHJN010000094.1:0-7391 GCA_041595875.1 Coriobacteriia bacterium | reverse complement strand
TCGCAGACCGCCCTTCCGTGGTCGATCAACCGGTATGTGAGCGTTCCCCACTCGTCGCGCGGGAAGAGCTTCATGAGGTCGCGTTCGACCTTCTCGGGAGTCTTCTCTGCCGAGAAACCCAACCGTTCGGACAGCCGCTTCACATGCGTGTCGACCGCGATGCCGTCGTTGATGCCGTAGGCGTTGTAGAGCACGATGTTCGCCGTCTTGCGGGCCACTCCGGGAAGTCGCACCAGTTCTTCCATCGTATCCGGCACCCTGCCGCCGAACTCCGCCACGATCATCCGGGCAGCGCCGATGACGTTTCGCGCTTTGTTGTGGAAAAAGCCGGTCGGCCTGATGTCTTGCTCGAACTCCTCAAGGTCGGCGTCTGCCATGGCCTCCGCTGTAGGGTACTTGGCGAACAGGGCAGGGGTCACTCTGTTGACGGTCACATCCGTCGTCTGCGCCGAGAGGATGACCGCCACGAGCAGCTGGAAGTCCGTTTCGTACCCCAGCACGATATGCGCCTTCGGGTAGGCCTCTTTGAGCCTGCGGTCTATCTCGGTGATGCGCTCGGCCTTCTTCATCATGCCTCCTCGTTGTGTCCGGATAATCGTACCCGAAGAAGGGTCGAGGCTATTTCGCGCGGGTTGGTATCGCGTTCAGATTCCGGTAAGGGTGCCGAGGCATACTGACACCGACCCGCCTCCAACGGGGGAGGAGCGGGTGGGGAGGGACTTCGGCGGAAGCCCCCGCGGCGTAAGCCGCTCCGTCGTCCACACCTCATGACTTGATGGATCTTATGAGGGGGAAACATGAACGTGCAACGAGTGATCGCCGCCGCAGTTGCGGTTGTGATCGTGATGGGAGCAGTTCCGGCTTTCGCGGCGGGGACAGGAGACGATCCAAGTCCCACCAAGGACAAGAGCACCACGTTGTCCCGCCAGGTGGAAGCCGACTATCAAGCATGGCTTCTGGAACGTCAGGAGCCGTCCACGGCGACGGTCAGCATCATGACGATCATCGCGCCTTACAAGTACTTCTGGACGCCCAGCCACGCCCAGGAGAAGAGTTACTACTGCGGTCCGGCAACCGTGCAGGTCATCGACGACTACTGGGGGACCGCCGCGACACAGAGCACCATCGCCAAGTACCTCGGAACCACTACCGCCGGCACAGACTTCTCAAAGGTGGATGACGCGCTCCGGTACTTCAGCGGGCGGAACTACGTCTACCGGACCTGTGCGTCCACCTATGACTTCTATGCCTGTGTCGAATATGGCCTGTTGCAGCGGGGCAACCCGATGGCGATAGACGCAAGCATCGACGCGAGCGTTTGGGACAACTACGTATACAGCCATGCCGGTCACATCATCCCCCTCGAGGCATTCGACTGGCGAACGAACGTGGTGAGGCTGAACGATCCGTACGATGAGAGCTACTGGCGTGCGGGCGGAGGAAGCACCTTCGGGCACCATACGTACCCGAAGAGCCAGGTGGCTGCAGGCGTGATGAGCCACTTCAGGCATGCGGTCGTCTACTAGTGTCACCGGGTGGCCGACCGCATGGTCGGCCACCCTTGAAGAGAGGGGGGTTTGGTGGAGCGATATCTGAGGTGGGCGGCTGCCGCGACGGTAGTGGTGGTGTGCATGGGTGCCGGGGGGTGCAGCGAGAAGGCCGAGCAGCCTGTGGCGGTTCAGCAGGCCGAATCAAAGCAGCAGGAACAGGTCGCAGCGTCCGAGACGACGCATGCGCCCCTGCCGTATCGGGAGTACGAGTTGCCCGCTGGAGGGCGCGTGGAGGGGTACGGTGCGACCATCGCCTGTCTACGGGAGCCCGAGTCGATCGACTCAGGCTTGAGCGCTATCCGCATGCTCGATCTTTCCAGCGGGGAGCACCAGCTCGCAGTGCAGCACGCGGTCGGGCTATCCGACGGGTTCGACATCATCTCCACGCGATGCTCTGATGAGTGGCTGGTATGGGAGGAGATCAGCGGTGATGAACAGGGAAGTCCGCTCGACGTTCAGTGGAGGCTTTACGCGCTGCCGTTGAGGGGCTGCGAGGCCATCGGAGAGCCACAGCTCATCGCGGGTACTGTGACATCGGCCCAATCAAGACCGCTCTTCTCGGTATGCGCGGATACGGTCTACTGGATGACCAACTCGGCCGCGAATGCCAGGCAGGAAGGGGTGGTGGACTGTGCCCGTGTCTGGAGCCGGACGCTCCCTGACGGGCAGGAGCGAATGCTCTATCGGACGGGGTCCGACGCTTTCACGTTCAGTGCGCAGCCGGGAGCACTGCTTCTGACCGAGGCGGTCGAGCGTCTCGGCGATCAGTACAAGCTCGTCGTCCTTGAACCTGAGACGGGCGCTGTCACGGAGGAGATCTCGCTGGACAACGAGTCTCCGCTCTCGCACTTCGCCGCGTACAGCAATGGGTTGGTCGCGTGGTCAGAGCTGAACCAGAGCGGCAACGCCGGCTGCTTCCGGCTCAGGAATGTCGACGGCGGGACCGATCTGCTCTCGACCGCCGCAAACGACGGCGTCTTCGTGGGTGGCTACCTGTTCTATGAATCGAAGCCGCGTGTCAGCAGTGGAGCGGGCCCCGCTGTGCAGCACTGGCGGGTGTGCGCGCTTGATACGCAGACGCTCGAGTACTTCACGGTGTTCGATGAGGAGATCACCGCCTTCGGGTGGAGCGCACCCCTGGCGGTGGCTCCCCGAGAGCACGAGTACGTGATGTCCCGCTCGGTTCCTCCATGGATCACCGAGGAAGAGCCCGGGACATGGGTGCGTGTCTACGAGCTGTAGCGTGCCCGTCGTTGACCAGGTGTGGTGCGGGGCCTACACTGTGCAGGCCCCGCACCGGTCGCCGGATGCGGGTCTTCGTGCTGTTCGAACCCGTGTGAGGTGAACGTGTCACTCCTGTCTCTGATCGACGGAGCGCTTCGCTCCGAGCCTGTCTTGCGTCGAGCGTTGACCTCGCTGGAAGAGGGGGCCGACGTCACGCTTGCGGTAGGGTCGTTCGTCCGTCCTTTGGCCACTGCGGTGGCATTCACCAGCGACCCCCGGCCCACGCTTGTTGTCGTGCCGGGCGAGGATGCGGCCGAGCGCTTCGCACGTCAGCTGGCGACCTATCTGCCCCATGAGTCGATACTGGGATTCACCGAGCGCAGGGACATGCCCTGGGATCGTTCTCGTCCGGACGTTGCCGCGATCGGTCGCAGGGCGCGGGCGCTCTATAGTCTTGACCGGGGTCGTGCCGTTGTCGTGGTCGCCAGCGCTCGCGCACTACTGCGTGCGCTGCCTCCGCAGGGATCGCACGTCTTTGAACCGCTTGTGTTGGAGACTCGAGGCACGTTGGATCTGGCCGAGGCGGTCACCCGGCTTGCGCGCATGGGCTATGAACGAGGCGACAAGGCCGATGAGCCGGGTACGTTCGCCGTCCGTGGCGGCATCCTCGATGTATTCCCTTCCGATGGGCTCTATCCGGTGCGCGCCGAACTCTTCGGTGATGAGATCGAGACCCTCAGAAGGTTCGTGCCCTCCACCGGTCAGGACATCGGCGACGCGCCCACCACCGAGGTCTTCGCATGTCGCGAGGTGGCTCTCGGCACGCGAGCGGCCCAGGCAGCGGAGCGCGTGCTGGGCAAGAAGAAGGACGATGAGCAGGCCGCGGCCGATCTTGAACTCATCAAAGAGGGCGTCTACTTCGACGGCATCGAAGCGTATCTGCCTGTCTTCTATAAGAACCCCGGTACTTTGACCGATTTCCTCTCTCCACGTTGCCTGGTAGTGCTTACCGAGCCGCGCGCCCTCTTCGACGATATGGCCCGCTATCATGACGAGCTCGTCGCCCGCGCCACAGCAGCACAGACCTCCGTCGACGGGCTGTTCGCCGGTCCTGCGGTGCTGGATCTTGGTGGCAGGCAGCGGCTGACGTTCATGTCGATACTCCGAGCGGGCAGTGCCGTCGATGGCGAGATCAAGTCCCGGCAGCCGGATGTCGCGGGTGGTGAAGAGGCGTTCATCGGTGGGCTACGGGGGCTGATGGGCTCCGGCCACAGGGTGGTGGTCACTGTCCCGGACCGTCGTCGCCGCGAACGCATAGAGGCGACTCTCACGCACGCCGGATTCAGTACGCGTCGTGCCGAGGATGACCCTGAGCTTGCCGACCGGGTAGTCACTATCGTCCTAGCCGACGTCCCGGCCGGTTACGTGATGGCCAACGCACGGCTTGCTGTCGTGAGCATCGATGATGCGTTCCCGCGTTCAACGAAGCGGCGCGAAGCCGATGTCACCAAGCTCACATTCTCGTTCAAGCCCGGCGACTTCGTCGTTCACTCCACTCACGGTATCGCGCTGTTCAAGGAGCTCGTGCGCAAGTCCGTTCTTGATGTCGAGCGTGACTACCTGCTTCTTGAGTACGCCAAGGGGGACAAGCTGTATGTCCCGGTGGAGCAGCTTGATCGGGTGACCAAGTACGTCGGCCCCGACTCTTCGGCCCCGCGCCTGACCAGACTCGATACCGCGGACTGGACCCGGGCGACCACCAAGGCTCGCAAGGCTGCCAAGAAGCTCGCCTTCGACCTGGTCGATCTCTATGCCCGCCGGGCAGCGGTGAGCGGCTACACCTTCAACACCGACACCCCCTGGCAGCTCGAGATGGAAGCGGCGTTCCCCTTCGAGGAGACGCCTGACCAGCTCGCCGCTATCGCTGACGTCAAGGCCGACATGGAATCCGACAAGCCCATGGACCGTCTCGTGTGCGGTGACGTCGGCTACGGCAAGACCGAGGTCGCGATCAGGGCAGCATTCAAGGCGTCGCAATCCGGCAAGCAGGTGCTCGTTTTGTGTCCCACCACCATTCTTGCCCAGCAGCACTTCACCACCTTCTCGGAACGGTTTGCCGCGTTCCCTGTTCGCGTCGAGGTCTTGTCCCGTTTCCGCACCAAGGCGCAGCAGTCCGCGGCGTTGGAGGGCTTCGCCAAGGGAAATGTGGACGTGCTGATAGGAACGCACCGTCTTCTCTCGGCAGATGTGAGCCCCAAAGACCTGGGGCTGGTCATCATCGACGAGGAGCAGCGCTTCGGCGTGGAGCATAAGGAGCACTTGAAGAACCTGCGCGAGCAAGTCGACGTATTGACGCTCAGCGCGACGCCCATCCCGCGCACGCTCCAGATGGCGCTTTCCGGGGTGCGCGATATGTCTACGATCGACACCCCGCCGCCCAACCGCTTCCCGGTCCAGGTGCATGTTGGCGAGTACAACCCCGACGTCGTCTCGGGCGCGGTGCGTCGTGAGATGGAGCGCGGGGGACAGGTCTACTTCATCTCGAACCGGGTGCACTCCATCGACGACGCGGTCGAGCGGGTGAGGATCGCAGCCCCCGAGGCACGTATCGGCGTTGCCCACGGGCAACTGTCGGAGCATCAGCTCGAGCGCATCATGGAGCGCTTCGCTGCAGGTGAGATAGACGTGCTGGTGGCGACGACGATCGTGGAGTCCGGCATCGACAACCCCCACACCAACACGCTGATCATCGAGGACAGCCAGCGGCTGGGCCTTGCGCAGCTCTACCAGCTCAAGGGACGGGTGGGCAGAAGCCATATCCGGGCGTATGCGTACTTCCTGTTCCCGCGTGGTCAGCAGCTGACCGAGCAGGCATATGAGCGGCTCACCGCGGTCCGGGAGCACACAGAGCTTGGCAGCGGCATCAAGGTGGCCATGCGTGACCTGGAGATCCGCGGTGCGGGCAGCATGCTCGGCGCCGACCAGAGCGGCAACCTCTCTGCCGTCGGATTCGACCTTTACGCGCAGATGCTCAAAGAAGCGGTAGCCGAGACACGCGGCGAGCCGTTGGTCGCGCACCCGGAGATCCGCGTCGACCTGCCCGATTCTTCGTATCTGCCCGAGGAGTACGTGCCCGCCGTTGACGAGCGTGTTCTCGCGTACCGTCGGCTTGCGGGCGCGGCGACGCCTGATGCCGTGGCAGCTCTCGCGGCAAGTCTTGCCGAGCGCTACGGTCCACTACCGGCACCTGCGCGTGCCCTCATCGGCGCGGCGCACGCCCGGGCGCTGGCTGCAGAGATAGGAGCGACGTCGGTCAGGATCATGCGCAAGCGTGTGAATGTGGGTCCGGTCGAGCTCTCCGCGGCACAGCGCGGACTGCTGGCGGTGGCCGGATGCACCATCGGCGGGCGCTACGTCGTGACTTCTCCACAAGAGCTTCACGAGACCGCTACAGACGCCGCCTTGCGCGTCCTAGATGCTATACTCAGCGCTATCCGTAAGGCGGAGTGAGTCCCGCCAACCACGACAGGAGGCACCAACGTGAAGACCTTTTCCAGGCTGTTCATGAGCCTGATTATCGTCAGCATGCTGATGGGAGTGACCGCTTGCTCCGGCAGCGACGATGTCGCTCGCGTGAACGATGACGTGATCACGAGAGCTGAGTTCGACGCGATACTCGAGATGGCCAAGGCCCAGAACCCCACCGCGTTCGAGGGTTCCGAGGATACCACGCTGATGGCGGAGTATGAGCGCAGCCTTCTGGACACCATGGTCCAGAACCTGCTCATCCGCCAGGCCGCCTTGGCGGAAGGCGCTGAGGTCACCGATGCCGAGGTCGAAGAGCAGATCACCTCGATCAAGTCCGGCTTCGCTGACGATGCCACATTCGACGAGGCTCTGGCCTCGGCCGGAATGACCATGGAAGACTTGCAGGACAACATCCGCGATCAGCTGCTGTACGAGTTCCTCTACAACAAGGTGGCTCCCGAGGTCGAAGTGACCGACGAGCGGGTCGCCGAGTACTACGAAGAGAACAAGGCGATGTTCGTCACCTCGGACCAGTCGCAGTTGAGCCATATCCTGTTCGATCTTGAGGACGAGGACACAGCCAAAGAGGTTCTGGCCGAGCTTCAGGACGGTGGCGACTTTGCCGCGCTTGCCGAGGAGTACTCCATCGATACCGGTAGCGCCGCAAACGGCGGAGACCTGGGTATGGCGTCCACGGACATGTATGTGACCGAGTTCAAAGACGCCGCTGACGCCCTCGCCAAGGGCGAGATGAGCGGTCTTGTGCAGTCGGATTTCGGCTGGCACATCATCTTGAAGGTGGACGAGCAGGCCGGTGGCCAGCAGACGTTGGAAGAGGTTGCGGACAGCATCCGTTCGACGTTGCTGGAGGAAGGCCGCAGCGAGGCGTTCGCCACGTACATGGACGATTTCGAGGCTAACTCGGACATAGAGATCCTTGACGAGTCGCTGAAGATGGAAGACGAGTAGAACGCTTGCGGACCGGGCCACTTCGGGGGGCACTGTAGTGGGATCGATAGCTATCGTTGGCCTGGAGCTTGACGAGAGCGGCGAACTTGATGCTGCGGCAGTCGAGCGGCTTCGCGATGC
>JBFHJN010000093.1:0-7402 GCA_041595875.1 Coriobacteriia bacterium | reverse complement strand
GGGTTTCAGGATGCTCAGCTTTCATGAGGGGAGTGTAGCAAGAAACTACGACACCGATGCGCCGAGAAGCGCCTTCAGATCCGCGATGGCGCTTTCTCGCTCATCGCCGGGGAGCGCGTCCAGCTGCTTGAGACTGATGATTGCCGAGCGATACGCGTTCTTGTCCTTGCGCGACCAGAACCAGCGTGGCTCCGGTGGCAAGAAGGGCGCCAGGTCCGCCGAGAGCTTGAAACGCTCGGCCACTTTGAGCGCGTGCTTCAGCTCAGCCCCGGTTGGGGGCACGTAGGTGCTGCGCCGCGTCATCACGAGCGCGAGCGCCACTCCGCCAGCCACGCCGCCCGACTGCTGAAAGCCGAACATCGCTGCTGCGAGCATGGGGTCCATATCAGGTTTGCGTGCCATGAGGTGAGTGTAGCAGTCATGCGACCGATGATTGCGCTCGATGCATGTTGAGCGCCTCGATGTTGGGGCGGAGCTCTGGATCTGAGGGCAACCAAAGACGTTCGTTATGGAGAGGTTCGTACATGGTCGCAGAGAGCTCCTCTGCCAACTGTAGACGCATGCTGTCGGTGTCGACGGCTATCAAGCCGAGGTCGAACAGGTCATGAAGATCCGCTCTTAGCAGAAGCCCATTAGTCAGATGATTGGTCTGTGGCCCGCGATACGGAATGATGTGTGCCGCTTCTAAGGCCCCGGTAGCGTCATACCGGCTCATGGCGCATCGGCCCTCATAGGCCGAGAGCAAAGCACGCCGAAACCGAGGGCCACCTTGGCGTCTGAATACCTCAGAAACCACTTTGAGCCGATGATCATGCTCCGCGTGCGGGTCAAAACCATCGGGTGGCCAGTCCAGTAGCGAGATGGTCACGCTGGCTTTCTGATCGGAGACCCCGGTTGCATGACCCGCGCTCAACGAGACTGGGCCAACCAGGGTGAACAGTCCATTGGCATATCTCTCGATGGTGGCCAGGCCAAGGACCTCATAGCCGGCACTTGAATCTGAGGGGATAACGACTCCGATTGGCACATGGTCAGCCTCGCACCTGAACAGGGCAGCGTTGGCCCAAAACTGGCCCGGATTTCTCAGTGCATCGGGCGTCTTGCCCTGCTGATGATAGTAATACACCCACGTTCCATCGTTAGCGCGAAGGGGGTCTAAGTCTGCATAAACTCCCTTTCGTGTTTGGACTACGCTCAGCGCATACGGCGTCCCTTTCGGTTTCCAAATGCCCATCTGGCTGGATGTGAGCTTAACCGGCAGGCCGACATCAAACGGTCGTTTGTCGAATGTTCGCCCCGCATTGAGTTCAAACCACTCGAGCGCAGAGACGTGCCAATCGTGGAGCCTGTATTCTGTTCCCATCTGGTGAACACCCCCGGCTACCAGAATAGCCCAGGAGCCTAGAGAAGGGGAGATCGTGCGCACTGTTGCTGCGGCAGTTGTTGTAGACCACGGCCGTCTGCTTCTGGCGCGACGTCCAGCGTTCGATCCGCTCGCAGGGTGTTGGGAGCTTCCCGGGGGCAAGGCGGAACCAGGTGAAGACCTGAGAGAGTGTCTCGTGCGCGAGATTGCAGAAGAGCTCGGTGTAGCGGCTCACGTAGGGGATGTACTAGTGCGTACGGTCTACCACTACGAACATGGCTCATTCGACATAGTCGGACTAGAGACTCGACTGTTGTCCCCTCCCAAGGCGCTGTTCCACGACTGCTTGGAGTGGGCACCTTGGGCTGAGCTTGCGTCGTACAGCCTTGCTCCTGCAGATGTAGATCTCATTGCCCAGCTAATTGACCGACAGGCGCTCCTCTAAGGTCGCACTCGCCCTCATGCTATAATCGGTACGACCAATCGGTACGACCGCAGGAGCACCCATGCCAGTCGATAAGTTCAGCATCTCGCTGCCAGAGGAACTCGTGGCCGACGTCGATGAGCTCGCTGAGCTTGACGGCCTCACTCGTAGCGCGATCATTCGGGAGGCTACAGTTGGCTATGTGGCGAAGCGCAAGCATGCGTCCTTTGAGGCGGCGCGGCGCACCCGGGTGGATGCTGCAATAGAGGGCTTCCGGCAGATCTCAGATGAGTGGGGTCCGGATGAGCGCACGGCCGCCGACCTTCTCCGTGAGATCCGCGATCAAGCGGCAGCCGAGGATGAGTGACCCTTCCATCGTCGTCCTGGATTCTTCTGTCGGCGTGAAGTGGCTGAAGCCGGAATCGGGGAGCGACCAGGCACTCGCGCTTCTGGACGACCATCGTGATCGGCGGATCCGCATCGTGGTGCCGTCGCTGTTTATGCATGAGGTGACCGCAGTTGCCGTGCGGCGCGGAGGGGCCGAGCTGGGCCAGCGTGTGTGGCAAAGCCTGCAAGGAGCGGACCTCACTGTCGCGGGGCTTGATGACACGCTCGCGGCAGCTGCGTTCAAGCAGGTGAGCAGCCTGGGCTGCAGCTTCTACGATGCACTTGCACCGGCTCTGGCGGGGCTTCTCGGCGGAACTCTGTATTCAGCGGATATTCGCGCACATGAACGCGTTGAAGGGGCTGTTTTGCTCGGCTGAGGGATAGAATCCTGTTAGCCGGTGGGAGGGGGAGCCATGTCAGCGAAGCGTCGTATCACCGGTGACATGCGGGAGCGTCTCGATAGCATGGCGGAGGCGGCCGCCGAGGTCGATCGCAACCCATCGATCTGGGGGCGACAATGTGGGATGCTGGCTCGCGGCCATGGGCTTCTTCCTGGCGGCGCTTGCGATCCTGGGCGCGCTCTACGCGACCGGCGTCATCGACTACGACTTCACGCAGACTCCCGAGGAACGCGCGGCGGTGGACGTGAACGAGCCGGGGCCGCCGTACATGGAAGGCCGGCATTACGCGATCATCGGGATCGGCGCCGACGAGTCCCGACGGGTGTACACCTTCGAGCTTCTCGGCGAGGGTGACAGCGGCACCATCCGCGTGTGGGAGGACGAGACCGCTAAGGGCACGTACGCGATCGCTGACGGTGCGATCACGATCGAGATGGAGCGCATGGTTCCGCCTGACGCCCATGAGATCTGGGAGCCGAACACGTTCACCGGGTCGGTGGATGAGGACGAGGCGGCGTTCAGGGGAGACTGGTCGCGTGAGGGCTGGAGCGGCGAGCCGGGGAAGATGAAGCTCACCGGAGAGTGGGAGACGATCGGGTTCGAGGCCCAGCGGCTGTAGATCTTAGACCGGCTGTCCGGGTAGGCTTGGTGTATGAGTACGCTTGTGTTTGGTTAAGGCCACGGCAAGCCGTACTGTGCACACTCGTGTGATCCGACACGAGGAGCGCAGTGCGATGGGCAAAGGTATCGAATCCGAGATTGGTGACACCCTGTTTGCTGACGTATCGAGCCTGATCGAGGGCGCTCGAACTCGGGTCGCGAGACGCGTCAACAGTGAGTTGGTCATGTTGTACTGGGGGATTGGGAAGCGAATTCGCGAGGGTGTTCTCGGAGGTGAACGGGCAGAGTATGGGCAGGCGGTGGTGCAACGCTTGTCCGACCAGCTTACTGGGCGCTACGGACGGGGCTATGGGAGACGGAACCTCTTCCGAATGATGCAGTTTGCCGAGTGCTACCCCACTGCTGAGATTGTGTCGCCACTGGCGCCACAATTGACCTGGACGAACATCACGCTGGTTCTCGCTCTTGGTGATGAGGTGCAGCGCAGATTGCTGGAGTTCGTGGATCGCGCCCAAGAGGAGTCCGTCGACAGGGCGATATCAAAATGACATCATCCGCTAGCAGACGCCTGACATAGAACCCTGCGCTATACTCCCACCAGGTATTGAACGCTCGCTGAACGCATCCCGACCGGAGGCTCCTCATGCTCGATGCACGCTTCGTCCGAGACAACATCGACGCCGTCAAGCTGGCGATGGCAAACCGCCGCTACGAGTGGGACTTTGCCACGTTCTCCCGGTTGGATGAAGAGCGCCGAGAGCTGATACAGCAGGTCGAGGCGCTGCAAGCGCGTCGCAACGAGGCGTCCAAGGAGATCGGCGCGCTCATGAAGTCCGGCCAGCGCGACGAGGCCGAGGCTCGCAAGGCGCAGGTCCGCGAGGTCAACGAGGGTATCTCGGCCATCGATGCGCACCTAGCGCAGGTGGATGAGGACGTCCACCAGATGCTCATGACCATCCCCAACATCCCCGACGCCAGCGTGCCTGTGGGAGCCGATGAGTCCGAGAACGTGGAGGTCCGCCGCTGGGGCACGCCCCGCGAGTTCGACTTCGAGCCCAAGGCGCACTGGGACCTGGGTCCTGAGCTGGGCGTGATCGATTTCGAGGCCGGCGTGAAGCTTGCCAAGAGCCGCTTCGTGGTCCTGGCCAAGCACGGCGCGCGTCTCAACCGGGCGCTCATCAACTTCATGCTGGACACGCATGTCGCGCGCGGCTACACGGAGTTCTCGGTGCCCGCGCTTGCCAACACCGAGACGCTCACCGGCACGGGCCAGCTGCCCAAGTTCGAGGATGACCTCTTCAAGACCGGCGAGGGCCTGTACCTGATCCCGACCGCCGAGGTGCAGCTCACCAACCTGCATCGCGACGAGGTCCTTGAGGCTGCCGCGCTGCCGCTGCACTACTGCGCACACACTCCCTGTTTCCGCGAGGAAGCAGGCGCAGCCGGTCGAGACACCCGCGGCATGATCCGCGTGCACCAGTTCGAGAAGGTGGAGATGGTGAAGTTCGCCACTCCCGAGACGAGCTTCGACGAGCTTGAGAGCATGGTGGCAGACGCCGGCAACATCCTGGAGCTTCTGGGCCTGCCGTATCGCGTGATCACGCTGTGCACGGGCGACATGGGCTTCTCGGCAGCGAAGACCTACGACCTTGAGGTGTGGCTGCCCAGCTACGGCGCGTACAAGGAGATCTCCAGCTGCAGCGATTGCACGGACTTCCAGGCGCGGCGCGCGTCTATCAAGTACCGTGGCGGCGAGTTCAAAGGCAGCCGATTCGTGCATACGCTCAATGGTTCCGGGCTTGCCGTGGGCCGCTGCCTTGTGGCGGTGTTGGAGAACTACCAGCAGGCCGACGGCAGTGTCGTGGTGCCCGAGGTGCTGCGCCCCTACATGGGCGGCCTTGAGGTCATAACCGCCGAGTAGAGCGGCTAGTCGCGCCCGTTCTCCGGTGTGGCCTGGGGTGATGATCGCAGCGGGATCAGCAGCGTGAAGGTGGATCCTTCCCCTACGGTGCTCTGTGCCGTGAGCGTCCCGCCAAGCAGCTCTGCGGTTCTCCGGCTGATGGAAAGACCCAGGCCGGTTCCTTCGGGCTTCACCTCGGCGTGTTGGGTCAGCTGAGAGAACTCGTTGAAGATCTCCTCAAGGTACCGCGGTTCGATCCCCACCCCCGTGTCGGTCACGGAGACCTCGAGCATGGCATCGTCGGCGGTGTCCACGTGCACCTGTATGCCGCCAGACACGGTGAACTTGATCGCGTTCCCCATCAGGTTGATGAGGATCTGCGCCAGCAGCCGTTCGTCGCTGAATACCTCGATACACCTGTCTGTGCAGTCACACTCGATGGCGAGCGACTTTCTTTGTGCCAGCGGGATCAGCTCGTTGGCTACGTTGCACACGAGTTCGCATGCATCGAAGCTGGTGAGCTCCGTGCGCGTGACGCCCGCCCCCATCCGCTCAAGCGCGAGGATGTCTTCTACAAGCGAGGCAAGGCGCTGACTGGACGCGTGGATCATCTCCACCTGGCGCTGTTGTTCCTCGTTGAGCTCGCCTGCCAGGCCCTGCGAGAGGATGGCGGAGAAGCCCAGGATGGAGTTAAGAGGAGTGCGGAACTCATGACTCACATTGGCGACGAAGTGGTCGCGCGTTCTGGTGGCCGCGCGTAGCTCCTCAACAAGCGCGAGCAGCCTTTGGTTGGCCAGGGTCAGCTCTGCGGTCCGCTCGGCCACTCGCTTCTCAAGCTCGTCGCGGTGTTCGCCCTCCATCTGGTCGAGACGGTGGGCCTCGGTGATGTCACGGATCAGCAGCAGCAGCCCGCCGTGCTCGGTCGCCGTTGCGCGGACCTCGCGCCATTCGGAGTCGTCGTTGTGGGGCGCGTACTCCTCGAAAGCCCAGCCACGGACCCTGGCGCGCTCCATCAGCTCGCGGTAGAGGCCCTGCAAATGGTTGGGAAGCAGGTCCAGAAGCGACTGGCCGATGTTGGTTCCGGGGTCGAAAGTCAGCCTGATCCCGGGTCGGTCCCGTGCTTCCAACAAGAGGCCGTTCTTGTCCACGCGCATGTAGGCGTCAGGGATCGCGTCCACCACGGTGCGCAGCTGCTCGGAGACCGATGTCAGCGCTGCAGTGCGCCGACGCACCTGGGCGCGCAGGTACCAGGCCATTGAGCCGATGAGCGCCACGATGGCCACAAGAACACCCAGCACCCACGCGACCCAGGCGGGGAACCCCTCGCCCGTAGTGCTGAACACGTGTGCTCTGAGCGCACGGTGGTATGCGGAGTCCTTGCTGTCGATCATCTCGGCAAGATGCGTATCGGTCGCCGAGATGAGAGTGGGCGTCAGAGGCGCATCGGAAGGGAAGGCGATGGCCAGCCGAGAGGGGCGCAGTGCCATCGGTGTGATCTGCAGATCGAGGTCGTTTGACCGGACTTCGGCGAAGAGCCTGCTGGTCAGGCCGACCTCGACCTCTCCGTCGGCCACTGCGGAAAGCACGGCCTCATATGTTGGATACTCCACATACTGAGGCTCGATGTGCAGGGTGTTGAGCATCTCTTGGAGTCCGCCGCTACCGTCGAAGTAGATGTCTCCCGTGACGACCCCGACAACGCGCCCGTCAAGGTTGGTGAATACCTGGATATCCGAAGCATCCGGTGTCGATATCACTCCCCAGTTGGCGAAGAAGGTCTCGTCATTGAACGTCATCAGCTCGCGACGCTCCGGGGAGTCGGCAACAGCGAGGAGCATGTCCAGGTCGCCGCTGGCGACCGCCTTCAGCCCGGCGTCGAAGTCGACCTCACGGTACTCAAGGGACCAGCCCTCCGCGCGGGCGATGTCGTTCATGATATCCGGGTAGATGCCGGTCCACGTGTCGTTCTCTCCAAGGTAGGAGAGGGGTGGATTGTCGTACACGCCTACCGTCAGATGGAGACGGGAGTCCGCGGCCCGGACATGGGCGGGGGCAAGCAAGCTGCTCACAGCAGCAAGTGCGACGGCGATCAGGATGATACGGGTTGTCATTCTGCGTTTGCGGATGATGCCCCCTCAACCCCCGGAAGACGGACCGGCCTCCCCTTGGCTCCCGACCATCTCACAGGTGCAGCCCCAGTCTATTCCTTTGACCGCTCAAGCTAAAGCCGCCTCGGAGAGCGCGAGCCCGCACTTGGGAACATACTTCTTCGTCACTGATCCTTCCGGGAGGCACGATGCCTACTT
>JBFHJN010000092.1:0-7555 GCA_041595875.1 Coriobacteriia bacterium | reverse complement strand
GGAGATCGGCTACGTCACCTTGCGTGACCGCGAGACCGCCGAATTGCATGTCCGCGCGTGGCGTGGTGGCGGTGCCCAGGCAGACGAGTCTGCGGTTCGGACCTCTATGTCGGAGTGGGTGATCCGAGAGGGACGACCGCTCATCTTCAACCCGCCCCGCGATGGCGAACAGAACCGTATCGACACCGTCAGTGGCGCACTCGCGGCCTTGTGCGTTCCGCTTGTCTCCACCGAGGGTACTCTCGGCGCTATCACGGTGGGCAGCAGAAGTGAGACGCAGCGTTTCACCAGTGATGATGTCAGGCTGCTTGCCACAATCGCCAACCATGTCACCATCGCCATCGGGAACATCGAGCTGTTCTCAAGCCTGCAAGAGGCGTATCTGGCAACGGTGCGCGCCCTTGCCACGGCCGTCGACGCGAAGGACCCGTACACCAGGGGCCATTCGGACGGCGTGGCGCGGCTTTCGATGGAGATCGCGGACAGCATGGGGCTATCGGCGGAACAGCGTATCTCTCTGGAGATGGCGGCGTATCTGCACGACATCGGGAAGATCGGTATCTCCGAGGATATCTTGCTCAAACCCGGGAAGCTGACCGACGAAGAGATGGCGCAGATGCGGCACCACCCGCTGATCGGGGCCAACATCTTGCGTCCTGTCGCCTTCCCGTGGCCTATCGCGCCGATCGTCCGCCATCATCATGAGCACTATGACGGCACCGGCTATCCCGCAGGTCTCAAGGCCGAGGAGATCCCGGCGCTGGCTCGCGTGCTTACCGTCGCAGATGCCTTCGAGGCCATGGTCTCGGATCGTCCGTATCGCAAGGGCCGTTCACAGCACGAGGCGATTCTGGAGCTGCGCAGATGCTCGGGAAGCCACTTCGACCCGCGAGTCGTCGATGCCTTCATCCGGGTGCTGGAGCATGATGCGGTGGATGAGCAGCCTGAGCCGGAAGATGACGGAGATGTCACAGGTGTTGATGAGAAGTACGCTGTCTGCGTCGCGGTGGCTGACGGCATGATATCCAGCTTCCGGAGGCTTGGCGGCCCGCGCCTGGCGAGCAACCTCGAGAAGGACCTCAACGCTGAGTTCGGTCGTCAGGAGTTGCCGTTCACGGTCCTGGCGGGTCACCTCAGCATCGGGAACGGGTCCGGTGTCACGGAACAGGGACAGGTGGAGGACATGCGGCGTGCGGTGGCTGTCATCGCCGTTGCGATGGAGCGCACCTCCGGGGCGACGCTTGTAGAGCACTTCTATACGGAGTCCGTGGACAGCCTCCCCGAGCGCATGCGTTTGCTCGCCGGCTCCATGCGGCTGCTTGGTGATTCGTAGCGTATCAATCGCTCTCGCCACCCACCGGGGGAATGCTGGTACACTATCTCCCAATCTTGTGACCCGCACGCTCTTGTGTGGTGACCCTTGTTGTGGAGGATGCATGGCGCTCATCGTTCAGAAGTTCGGCGGCACTTCAGTCGGGACACCCGACCGCATACGTGCGGTCGCTGAGCGCATCGTTGCCACGCACACAGCCGGCAACGACTGCGTCGCGGTCGTCTCGGCTATGGGTGATGTCACCGACGATCTGCTTGCCCTGGCAGCGGCCATCAACGCGGATCCGCCTGAGCGGGAGATGGATATGCTCCTGGCCACGGGTGAGCAGGTCACCATCGCGCTTCTAGCCATGGCCATACATGCGCTTGGTCATGAAGCGATATCGTTCACCGGCGCGCAGGTGGGCATCGTCACGGATGCCGGGCACACCAAGGCGCGGATCCAGGAGGTCCGAGCGGAATGCGTCAAAGACGCGCTCGCCGAGGGCCGGATCGTCATCGTCGCCGGCTTCCAGGGCCGCACGCCCGAGGGCCAGATAACCACCCTCGGCCGCGGAGGTTCTGACACCACCGCGGTCGCCATCGCCGCCGGTATCTCGGCGGACATCTGTGAGATATACACGGACGTGGACGGAGTGTTCACGGCTGATCCACGGGTGGTGCCGGACGCGCGCAAGATCGACCTCATCTCTTACGACGAGATGCTGGAGATGGCCGCCACCGGTGCCCGCGTCCTCCAGCTCCGGTCCGTGGAGTTCGGCAGGAACCACGGAGTCGCCATCCATGTCCGCTCGAGCTTCAACGACCATCCCGGCACCATCGTCAAGGAGGCTGACGCTTCAATGGAGCAGGCAATCATCTCCGGTGTCACGCATGACACCTCCGAGGCCAAGATCACCATCCGCGACGTACCCGACCAGCCGGGTGTCGCAGCGCAGGTCTTCTCGGCGTTGGCCGAGGCCAACTGCAACGTGGATATGATCGTGCAGAACGTATCCGAGGAGGGCGCCACCGACATCTCGTTCACCATCCCCAAGGAGGATCTGGCCCGCGCCAAGCGGACCGTTGAGGCCATGGTGGAGCACCTGGGCGCGCGCGCCTGGTCGGTGGATGAGTCCATCGCCAAGGTGTCTTTGGTGGGAGCCGGCATGAAGACCCATCCCGGCGTCGCCGCACAGATGTTCAACGCGCTGGCCGAGGCCGACGTGAACATCCATATGATCTCCACCTCATCGATCCGTGTGTCGTGCGTGGTCTCCGGTGAGCAGGCCGAGCAGGCGGTTCGTGCACTGCATGCCAGCTTCGGGCTGGCCGACGATGAGATCGTTGCGGAGGCCGCCCCGGCAGCGAGAGGTGGCAACTGATGGCCTGGAACAAGCCCATGCCCTCCCGGCCGGTTGTCGCCGTGGCAGGCGCAACAGGTGCAGTGGGGATCGAGATGCTCAAGACCCTCGAGCAGAGGGGCTTTCCCGCCTCGCGCGTGATCGCGCTCGCCTCGTCGCGCTCGGCGGGCAAGAAGCTGCCGTTTGCCGGCGGCGAGCTTGTCGTGGAAGAGCTCACCGAAGCGTCCTTTGAGGGCGTGGATATCGCGCTCTTCTCGGCAGGCGCATCGGTGAGCAAGGTGATGGCGCCCGCAGCTGTCGCTGCCGGATGCGTCGTCATCGACAACTCCTCGGCGTTCAGAATGGACGAGGACGTGCCGCTGGTGGTCCCCGAGGTCAACGCGCAGGATCTGGACCTGCATTCCGGCGTGGTGGCCAACCCCAACTGCTCGACGATACAGATGGTCGTGGTGCTCAAGGTGCTGAACGACCTGGCACCCATTCGCCGCGTCGTCGTGTCCACATACCAGGCTGCCAGCGGCGCGGGCCAGGCTGCCATGGATGAGCTCTACGACCAGTCGCGCGACTTCCTGGAGGGCCGGGAGCTGGAGCCCTCGGCGTTCGCGCATCGGATAGCCTTCAACTGCATTCCTCAGATAGACGTGTTTCTCGATGACGGTTCCACCAAAGAAGAGTGGAAGATGGTCGTCGAGACCAAGAAGATCATGCATGCACCGCAGATCGAGATGGCCGCTACGTGTGTCCGCGTGCCTGTCTTGCGGTGCCATTCCGAGTCTCTCAACATCGAGTTCGACTCCGAGATCTCAGTGGCCTCCGCCCGTGAGGCGCTGTCGTCCGCTTCCGGCATCACTCTGACGGATGACCCGGCCGCGCTGAGCTACCCCATGCCGGCGCTGCTCGAGGGGAGCGACGACGTCTATGTGGGTCGTTTGCGGGCTGATACAAGCGTTCCGCATGGCCTCGCTCTATGGATAGTGGCCGACCAGCTCAGGAAAGGTGCGGCGCTAAACGCCGTTCAGATAGCGGAAGCACTCCTCTCGCGTTAATATTAAGGAACGAGACCGCATCCGATGTTCGCCTGAAGCGTTGTCTTTGTTCAAACAGGCTGTTTGTGAGGGGAGCTGTGTGACCATGACGGAATCCAGCGTGCTCATTGTCGAAGACGATGCTACGATCGCGCGCTTCGTTGAGCTCGAGCTGCAGCACGAGGGCTATGGCGTGCTCAGGGCCGGGGACGGGCCTTCGGCGATCGATCTGATGGACGGCAATGAGGTGGATCTCGTCATCTTGGACCTCATGCTTCCGGGAATAGACGGTATCGACGTTGCCAGGCACATCCGCAAGCGCGGGTCTTCGGTGCCGATCCTGATGCTGACCGCGCGCGCCGAGACGCACGACGTGGTCTCCGGCTTCGAAGCGGGTGCGGACGACTACCTGCGCAAGCCCTTTGAGGTGCCGGAGCTGCTGTCGCGGGTGCGCGCCTTGTTGAAGCGGGCGAAGATTGCGGAACCCGCGGCTCCGTACGAGGCATCCGGTGTGCGCATCGACATCGACAAGCGGGAAGCGACCAGCAACGGCACGGTCCTGGACCTCACCGCCAAGGAGTTCGATCTGCTGTGCTACCTGGTCCAGAACGCCGGTCGTGTCATCTCCCGTGACGAGATCCTTGACGCCGTGTGGGGTGGCCAGCATGCGACTGACAGCAACGTCATCGAGGTGTTCGTGTGCCACCTGCGGAACAAGATAGACGACCGGGACAACAAAGTGATCCAGACGATCCGAGGAGTCGGATACTTCTTCGCTAGGGGATAGATGCGCCTTTCATCGATCCGCGCGCGCGTCCTGTACCTGTCGGGCATCTTTGCTCTTCTGCTCGTCGGCAGCGTCACGCTTGCAACATACTTCTTCGTGGCTGACGGTATGTCTCGATCCGCGCAGGAGACAACGTGGCGCCTCACTCACATCGCATCCAGGGCGATAGCCCGCACCACGACCACGGTCAAGCTCGATGCCGCGGCAGAGGGGCTCGAGGGTGTGGACCGCGAGCACGAGGCCCAGCGCCAGCTGCTGCGGGCGATACCCGATATCCTGGGGTCGGGCGGTGCCGAGGAGGGCGCATACGCGTTCTATCTTGAGGATGCCGACGGCGAGCTGAGCCTGGTGTGGTACAGCGCTGACGAGGGCATCGTCGATCTGGAAGCCCAGCGTCTGGATGCCATAGACATCCAGCAGCCTGTCCAGTCCGGTCCAGGACAACGCTCCGCGTTGACGGGCATTCTGACGAGCGCGGATCTTGGGAACTACATCGTGCACGTCCCCCTGACGCTCCCTGACAAGACGCAGGGCGTGCTCGATGTCGTCTATACGCCTGACAAAGAAGAGGCGATCTTGGACTCGGCGAGAGCGCCTATGCTCATCGTCGCCGTGTTCGCCTTCATCGTCGCCGTGCTCATGATGCAGATCATCATGAGCTGGGTGCTGTCCCTGGTCGACAACGTGCGCGTGGCGGCAGACTCGATCGAGGCCGGGCAGCTCGATGTCCATCTCCCCGAACAGGGAGAGCACGAGATCGCCGACCTTGCCCATGCGCTCAACAACCTGATGGACAGGCTCAGACTGCGCGCAGAAGCGCAGACCCGTTTCGTCGCGGATGCCTCGCATGAGCTCGCGACGCCGGTTGCGGGCATCCGGGGGTACGTGAACATCTTGCGCGAGTGGGGCTCGGAAGACCCGATCACCCGCGATGAAGCGGTCACGGCCATCGACCGGGAGTCTTTGCGCATGGCGAAGCTGTGCGGCGATCTCCTTTCTATGATCCGCAGCGACGAGATGCTCGAGTACCGCCACGTGCGCTACGACATCAATGCGCTGTCCCGGGAGGTGCTGGCCACCACAGCCACGCGCTTCATCGACAAAGGTCTGGAGTTCATCGGTCCCGATGAAGGGCCGCTCTGGGCGGTAGGCGACCCTGACCGCATAGAGGAGCTTCTCGGCATCCTCCTGGACAATGCCGGAAAGTACACGCCCGAGGGTGGGAGCGTTGTCGTGTCGACCTCACGACAGCGAGACCACGTCACGGTCAACGTCAAAGACACAGGAGTCGGCATCCCCGAGCAAGATCTCCCCAACGTCTTCGAGCGCTTCTATCGCAGTGACGCTTCAAGATCGAAGGACACAGGTGGTTTCGGTCTCGGGCTTGCGATAGCAAAGCACATCGTTGATATGAGTCAGGGAGTGATCCGGGTCTCCAGTCACGTGGGAGAAGGCACCGTCTTTCACATCGAGCTCCCGCGTACCCGTATGAAGGAGTGACCCTGTGACCCGCTCACGATATGTCGCCCAGGCGGGGATCATCGCCGCCGTCTATGCAGCTCTCACATTGATCGTCCTCCAGCTCCCCAGCCAGCTGGGGTGGGGCCTTGTCCAGTTCCGGGTCAGCGAAGCCGTCACGGTGGTTGCGCTGTTCACGCCTGCAGGAATCCCTGGCCTGGCTATCGGTACAATGGTGGCCAACGCGTTCATGCTCACCCAGGTGGGGCCGCTCGCCATGTTGGATGTGGTGTTCGGATCCGTTGGGTCGCTTCTCGGCGCTGCGTGGATGTGGCGATTCAGAAGACGACCTTTGCTGGCCCTCGCAGGTCCTGTGATCGCGAACGCGCTTATCGTTCCGGCGTATCTGCCGATACTCCTCAAAGGGTTCGGTTTGTACCAGGTGCCCTTCCTGGGTATCGACCTTGAAGGGCATTGGCTGGCGATGTACCTGTTCGGAGTCGTGGCGATCGCTCTGGGTGAAGCTATCGTGATCTACGGACTGGGACTGCCGTTGTACGGCGGTCTGAAGCGGTTGGGACTCGGCAGACTCGTCGAGGGTTCATAACAGGGGGCGAACATGGGGGGCGATGAGTTAGAGGTGACACCGCTTCAGCTGCGCGAGCCGCTGATCGGTCATCAGCCTTCCCGATGCCATGAATGCTGGCGGTGTGTTCGCCTGTGCCCCGTGCGCGCGATCCGCGTCGTGGACGGACGACCTGAGATCATATCCGAGAAGTGCGTGCAGTGCGGGCTGTGCGTCAACGAATGCAGCAACCATGCGTACGTGGTGCGCGATGACCTCCCCAGGGTCAGGGAGCTGCTACGATCCCGTCGTCCCGTGGTGGCGCTGCTGGCGACGGAGTTCACCGCAGCGCTCTACCCGCTCACGGCAGCACAGATAGAGCGCTCGTTGGAGCTGGCGGGGTTCTTCTCGGTGGAAAGCACGCTCCTCGGGGAGGAGATCGTCGCCCGGGAGTATGAGCGCCTGCATGCGCGGACCGACTCGTTGTTCGTGCTCCGTTCCACATGTCCGGTCGTGACCGACTTCGTGCGGACCTACTATCCGGCTCTCACTCCGGCTCTGGCACCCATCGTGCCGCCCTACATCGCCCAGGCGCGCCTCATCAGGGAGCTGTATACGGACGTCGCGATCGTCTACGCGAGCCCGTGCTACGCCCGCAAAGACGAGGCGATCGCCGGCGAGTTCGGCGGAGCGGTCGACGTAGCTATCGACTTCCTGGAGCTGAAGCGTCTGTTGGATGGCGCCAAGGAGATGTCCTCGGCAAGGCACGGCGGATCGGCGCGACAACGACCGCGTTTGATCAAAGAGGTCTCTTTGACCGACGGCTTCCCCAGACAGACCCTGGCTTCACGGGACATGACCGACACCGAGCTACATGTCGTCCGGGGCATCGAGGAGCTCGACCGATTGCTGCGTGCGATGTCGTCGGGGGAGACCGCACCTATGATCGTCGATATGCTGAACTGCGAAGGCTGTATCGACGGGCCTGCGGTCAACCCGGGGCTCTCTCTGTTCGCCAAGCGCAATATCGAGTCGGCCGCCAATG
>JBFHJN010000091.1:0-7655 GCA_041595875.1 Coriobacteriia bacterium | reverse complement strand
CGCTCCGTCCGACGACGTGGTTTGGCAAGGACGCATGGTGCCGTGGCGTGATCGACGTTGCGGTTGTGAAGGACGGTAAGGCCGTCGTCGCCGACTACAAGACGGGTAAGCGTAAGCCAGACAACGATCAGCTTAACCTGTTCGCAGCGCTAGGGTTCATCCAGTTCCCTGAAGTGCAGCGCATCGACACCATGTTCATCTGGCTCAAGGACAAGAAAGTCGATACCGCCTCATTTACCCGCGCCGATGTTCTCGACATCTGGTCGAGCTTTCTACCCCGCGTGAAGCGTATGGAGAAGGCATACACTGGTGGCGAGGACGCTCACCAGAAGAAACCCAGTGGCCTGTGCCGTAGCTGGTGCCCGGTCAAGGACTGCGAGTACAACGGTGCGAAAGGAAGATAATGTGCGCCTCACGTTGGTGTACAACCTGACCGACGCAGAACTCATCAACCACGTAGCGAACATGCCGAAGCCCTCGGCGCTGGAACTCGAACTGGCGCTTCGCCTGGAGCAGCTACACGACAGGTTACTGGCCGAAGTAGACGCGCTGCAAGGAGGGGCCGATGGCGATGACACCTGAGGGCCGCGTCAAGGCGAAGTGCAAGGAGTACCTGCAGTCCATCGGCGCCTGGTTCTATATGCCTGTGTCGAACGGTATGGGGCGGCACGGTATCCCTGACATCATCTGCTGCATCGACGGCCGGTTCGTCGGTGTAGAGTGCAAGGCTCCCGGCAAGAAATCGACGGTATCTGCCCTGCAAGAACGCGAGATCGCAGGGATCAAGGCTGCGAACGGTGTTGCCGTTGTGGTCGACGATGTTTCTCAACTCATGGAGGTACTGGAAAATGGCAAACAAGGGTAGTCCCGCGAAGATCGCGTACGACAAGGAATACAACGCTCGGCCCGAGGAAAAGAAAAAGCGCGCCGAGCGCAATAAGGCCCGTCGTGAGGCCATCGCCGAAGGCAAGGCCGCGAAGGGCGACGGCAAGGACGTGGACCACATCAAGCCCATGCGCAAGGGTGGTGACAACTCCACCGGCACTCGTGTCGTTGACGAGAAGGTCAACAAGGGCTGGCGCAAGGGCAAGAAGGGCTACGACAACTAAAGGGCGAACATGCTCGTACACAAGAAACGGCGGGCGCTCATCCTGAAACCGAGGGAGCCGGACCAGATCCTCGCCGTCATCCCCACCGCGAAGGCGTTCGATTACAAGGGCGCCCGCCTTGTTGCAGTGCCGCATAAGTTGGACGAAGTTAAAGTCCTGCGCAACATGGGCATCGCCGCACCTAGTCCGATCCTGCACTACTACGACTGGCCGCGGTCGCACAGTATCAAGTATCCGTTCGAGGCACAGCTTGAGACGGCGGGTTTCTTGGCGAACTACCAGCGGGCGTATTGCCTCTCGGGGTTAGGCAGCGGAAAAACACTATCAACGTTGTGGGCATACGATTACCTGCGGTCTGTCGGTAAGGTGAAGCGCCTCCTTGTGGTCTCGACGCTTTCGACACTTGATCGAGCGTGGGGCGATACAATCTTCGAGCACTTCCCGCACCTGACCTACTCCGTGGTCCATGCGTCGTCCAGTGCGAGACGCCTCAAGCTGTTGGAACAGTTCGTCGACATCTACATCATCAACCACGACGGGCTGAAGGTCATCGGTAAGGCGTTCGCAGACCGCCCGGACATCGACATCGTGGTCGTGGATGAAGTTGCCGAAGGCGCACGAAACGCCCGTACGGATCGCTGGCGATCGCTCGACGACGTGGTGAACAAACAGCCTGCGAAGCACAAGTTCGCGCCGAGAACATGCTGGGCACTGACCGCAACACCTACCCCGAACGAGCCCACCGACGCCTGGGCACAGTGCCGCCTCGTCACACCGGAGACAGTGCCGGTGTACTACAACCGGTTCAAGGACATGGTGATGCGGCAGGCAGGGCCGTTCAGGTGGATCGAACGCGACAACGCACTGGACATCGTGCACAAGGCCATGCAGCCTGCGATCCGGTTCAGCCGGGAAGAGTGTGTCGATCTGCCGCCAACTACGTACATAACGCTGGATGTTCCGTTAACACCCGAGCAGACGAAAGCCTACAAGCAGATGCACTCGAAGCTGGTCGCGGAGTTTGCGGCCGGTGAAGTCCTGGCAGTCAACGAGGCGGTGAAGGTCGGCAAGCTGGTGCAGATTGCCTGCGGCGTGGTGTACGACACCAACGGTGAGGAGATCACGATCCCGTCCGAGCCTCGACTGGCTGAGACGCTGCGGTTGGTGCAGGACTCAGCGAGCAAGACCATTGTATTCGTCCCGTTCGTGTCGTCAGTAGGGATGGTCGCAGAGTACCTGCGAGGCAAGGGGTACGAAGTCGGTGTAATTTACGGGGAGGTGAGCAAGAACGAGCGTAACGCGATATTCTCAGGGTTCCAGAAGTCGAACTCGCCGCAGGTGATCGTCGCGCAGCCAGCAGCAATGGCGCATGGTCTCACGCTTGTGGCGGCAAGTACTGTAGTGTGGTACGCGCCAACGAACCGGCCCGACGTATACGAGCAGGCGAACGGGCGAGTTACCCGTCCTGGGCAGAAGCACAACACACTGATCGCCCACATCGCCGGCACACCGATCGAGCAGAAGATGTACTCTCGCCTGCAGCACAAGCAGAAAATGCAGGGCCTGCTGCTCGACAAGGTGGTGGCGTCCCGCGGCGAACTGGTTGTTTGACTCTAAGCTGTTAAGTTGTATACTCGTAAGGAGGGAGAAATCACGAAACTACCGCTTGCGGAGGGACTCGCTCACCCTCAAGGAAATGAGCGACCAAGGAGAGAAGTATGAAACTGGACGAGTTGATTTCAAAATACATCGCGCTGCGCGACCGCAAGAGTACGCTGAAGCGAGAGTTTGACCAGAGTGTCGAGAAAATCGATGCGGCACTCACCAAGATGGAAGCGATCCTCCTGAAGACCTTTCAGGACACCGGGCAGCAGTCGGCCAAGACCGAGGCAGGCACCGCCTACACAGCGGAGCGCACCAGTGCAACGGTCGCCGACCGCGACGCGTTCATGGGGTGGGTCATGGACGACCCCGAGGAGCGCATGATGTTCCTGGAGAACCGCGTATCGAAAGTCGCCGTTGAGCAGTACAAGTCAGCAACCTCCGACATCCCTCCGGGCGTGAACTTCCGTTCGGAACTCGTAGTGAACGTACGTCGCAGCTAACCCTCTTTTCCCAAGGAAACGAACACCATGAAACTGATTCCCTTCGACGCCAACAAAGTCCCCGCCACCCTCGCCGCTGCCTTCCAAGTCGCGGACGACGAATTCGTCACTGGTCAACGCAGCGGGTTCCCGGTCATCTCGATCAAGGGCAAGGTCTTCCACATCAAACGCGGCGACGAGATCACGCTTGTCACCAAGCCCGGTGACGAAGACGAGGCCGCTGGCAGCATCGAAGTCGTGGTGCTGAAGTCGCACCCCGGTCTGTCGAAGACGTACTACAAGAAAGGCTACGTCGAGGGCTCCGTCGAGAAGCCCGACTGCTACTCCAACGACGGTATCGCCCCTGCTGCTGACGCGGTTGAAGCTCAAGCCAAGAAGTGCGGCATCTGTGCCCACAACCAGTGGGGTTCCCGCATCACTGAGGACGGCAAAAAAGCCAAGGCATGTGCCGACGTGAAGCGCCTGGCCGTCGCCCCGGCTGGACAACTCAACGACCCGATGCTCGTTCGTGTGCCGGCAACGTCACTGACGACGTGGGATGCCTACGTCAAGATGCTGCGCAAGGCCGGTGCTGTCCCGCCGCAGATGGTCACCAAAATCGCGTTCGACCACAACATGGCGTACCCCGCCCTGACGTTCAAGCCGGTCGGCTACGTGACCGAAGACATGGTGGGCACCATCACGCAGATGCGTGATGACGCGGTTGTGCAGGACATCATCGGCGGATCGCCGCTGGGCATCACCCCTGCCGAACTGGACGGCGATGTACCGGCCCCGAAGGCCAAGCCCGCGCTGGCTGCTGCAGATGACGATGAAGCAGAGGAGCCGGCCCCGAAGGCCAAGCCCAAGGCGAAGCCTGCACCGGTCGCCGCGGACGACGATGAGTCGGAAGACCCCGCTCCGAAGGCCAAGCCCAAGGCGAAGCCCGCTCCGGTTGTCGCAGACGACGATGACGAGTCCGAAGATCCGGCACCGAAAGCAAAGCCGAAGGCCAAGCCCGCCGTGGTGGAAGTGAGCGATGACATCACTGCCGGCCTCGACGACATGCTCGCCGACCTGGGTTTCGACGACTAAGCTCCCCCAGCAACCGACTGCACAAACCCAAAAGGTGCGTACGGCAGGCCCGGAACCGTAACCGGGATCTATTCAGAGAAGAGGGCTTCTATGACTTATGACTATTCCCCGATCGCTGCTGCAGGGCTCACGCAGGGCGAGTTCGCCAAGCTGATCGGTATGAGCCGCATCACCGTCAACAAGTGGGCGATGTCCGGGACAGGGCCGGCGCGTACCAATGACCAGCAAACGGTTCATCGGGCCTTGAAGATGCTCACCGTTGCGGTTAAGCTGGGAATCCTTCCCGACGCACTTCCTGCAAGGACACGCGGTGTGACATCCCACCGCCAGGAAGCGCTCGATGCCGCACTCGAACAAGTAAAACAACGCGTGGCCGAAATTCGGGCACAGCGGGGGACGTAAGCAGGTTTCCCGCACCTTGCAAACCGTCCTACGCTGGGGGGCAGATGGACACAATCAGTTTTTTACAGAAAATCTTGCCGTCCCAAGGGCTGTACGTATTGGCGGCATTTCGTCGTGGGATGGACTTCGGCCCATCCCACTCTGTTTATGAGAGTCTGGAAGACCTCGCCGTTGCAGCGCAACATGTAGATCGTCGCGGCATCCCTGTGTTCCACGCCTGCGCAACATTTGCCGAGCGTCGCAAGAAGACAAAGGTCTTCGATGGCAAGGAAGTACAAGTCGAAGCAACCCGTGCGGCCAGCAACACGGCGTACATTCGTTCCCAATGGCTCGACCTCGACGTTGGTGAGGGCAAGGACTACCCCGACCGCAAGACCGCCCTGGCTGCACTGGTTGGTATGTGCCGTAGCCTGGGGATTCCTGCACCGATGGTTGTGTCGTCCGGCCGCGGCTTCCACTGCTATTGGCCGTTCACTAGCGACATACCTGCCAAGCAGGCCGGCGTGCTCACACGGACGTTCGGCGCAGCCATGAAGGCCGTGCAGTTCAGGCACGACACCACACGAACGGCTGATCTTGCAAGCATCCTGCGACCTGTCGGCACCCATTGGCGGAAGGAAGGCGTGGTCCAGGTGGAGTTGCTGCGCGACGCGGCGCCGATCTCCCCGAAGCAATTCATGGCTGCGCTGCTCAAGCACACGCCACCTCTCATCAAAGCCGCTGTGTCCGAGCCTGTCGTTGACGAGTGGTCGACCGGGCCAAAGGAATACCCGCCGTCATCCGCTCTGCGGATCATCAAGTTCTGTCCGACGATGGCACACGTCGCAGAGCAGAAGGGTAACGTCGCGGAGCCGCTGTGGCGAGCCATGCTCGGGGTGGTCAAGCACACTGTCGAAGGCGACGCTCTCGCTCACGAGTGGAGCAAGGGCCATCCGGACTACACCGCCGACCAGACGCAGGAGAAATACAACGCGTGGTCCGCGGGTCCGACAGCCTGTACGACGTTCGCGAGTCAGTGTGACCTGTGCAACGGCTGCAAGCACGCTGAGAAGCGCAGCCCCATTCACCTCGGTTACTCCGAGGACACCCCGTCCGTATCGGAGCCCGAGCCTGCTGCAGAGGCCGACTACGCGCCGGAGGCTGCGCCTGAGAAGGTACGCAAACTCACCAGCCCCGACGACTTCCGCGCGAAGTACCCCGACAACCTCCCGTTCTGGCCGAAGCACTACCGGTGGGACGGCGAAGTGCTGTCGAGGGCGATGAAGGACGAGGACGGTGCAGTGAGTTGGGTACCGTTCTGCAACACGCTGTTCTACCCCTACCTGCGGTTCTGGCAGGAAGACGGTACTTGGGCCGCGAGGTTGTGTGTCCGCGTGGAGAAGAACAGGTGGCGCGACGCAGAGATTCAGGCCAAGGTCATCGCTGAGAACCAGGCGCTCGCTACTGCGCTGGGTGCCTTCGAGATTTTCAGCCTCGGAAAACAAGGAAAGGAGCACATGAAGCAGTTCATGCAGGACTTTCTCCGGTCGATGAAAGAGCACAGGATCGAGACAGTCACGTACAACGCCTTCGGGTGGCACGACAGCGGGTTCGTCGTTGGTGACACCAAGATCACCCTTGCCGGTGACGAGCCGGTGCTGCTTGGTACCCGTGTCCCGGACACTGCGAAGACGGCGTTTGGTACCAGCGGTAGCTCGAACGACTGGGCCGACCTGATCGACACCATCTACAACCGCCCCGGCGCGGAGCCGTACCAGTTCCTCATCTGCGCAGCGTTCGGCGCCCCGCTGGTCAAGCTCGTCGCCTCGGATATGTGGCACGGCATCCCCATCGCCCTTACCGGCGACAGCGGGCTGGGCAAGACGACGACCTGCAAGGTGGCGTGCTCGATCTATGGCGACCCTCGGCACTTCGCCATCAGTACGAACCAGGAGGGCTCCACCATGAACGCCCTCATCCAGCGCGTGGCGCTGATGCGTAACCTGCCGATCGTGCTGGACGAAATGACCGGTCGTTCGACGATCGAAATTCAGGGGATGTTGTTCGCACTGTCCAACGGCAAGCCGAAAGAGCGCTCACGGTCTGATGGGTCACTGATCGGCGCCGATCTGACGTGGGACACGATCTCGTTCGTCACGGGTAACATGAACATCACCAACATGCTCTCCGAACTGGACCGTCAGAAAGCCACCGCTACACAACTGCGGTGCTTCGAGATCATGCTGCCGCCCGACTACAACCGGGAAGTCTTCGCAGGCGTGAACGCCAAGGAACTGATCGAGGGCGAACTGCTCAGCAAGCAATACGGGTCGGTCGGTCGTGAGTACCTGCGGTATGTGCTGCAGCACAAGGCGAAAATCACCGAGCGCCTGCAGAAAATGCGTGCGAAGTACAACCCGGTGACGCAGGACGAGACGCGAGAGCGCTTCTACTACGACCTCATGGTTACGGCACTCATGGGTGGCATGATCGCCCGTCAGCTCGGGATGCTGCGGTTCAACCTCGACGGTGTGCGGAAGTGGGCCGAGGAGCACATCAAGACGCTGCGGGGCTCTCGCCGAGCCAGTGCGTACAGCCCGGAGGATTATCTGCAGGAGTTGCTGTCGTACTTGCACGATAAGACTGTGGAGACACGGTGGTTCCGCGACGCACGCATTCACAAGGACAAGGCGTCGGAGATTATCGACACCAGCCGGCTGCGCAACCCTGTCGCACGCATCGCTACTGAGGACCGCAAGTTCTTCATCACCGTCAAGGCGTTCAACACATGGTGCGCCGAGACACACATCCCTGGTAGCTGGTTCGTAGATGAGTTGGACAAGCGGGGGTACATCGTCAAGTCGCCGACCGGCACCAACTCGGCGATCCGGATCTTCCGCGGCACGAACGTCAACGGCCCCACAGCGCGCGTCATTGAACTGGACTACGACAAGGTGACGAACTTCGACTCCAGACCAACCCATCT
>JBFHJN010000090.1:0-7679 GCA_041595875.1 Coriobacteriia bacterium | reverse complement strand
TACCGGCTGACGACCGACCCCGTCCGCCAGCGGCTGCTCGAACGGTTCGGCACCACGCTGGTTCTCGACGTCGGAGCCAACGCCGGCCACTACGGACGCAAGCTGCGTCGCCACGGCTACACCGGCCGCATCGTCTCGTTCGAGCCGCTGCCGGCTGCCTACCGGCAGCTCTGTGAGGCAACCGCCGCCGACCCGGCATGGGATTGTCGCAACGTCGCGCTCGGCGCCGCGGCCGACGTCATGACCCTCCACGAGTCGGCGAACTCCGTGAGCAGCTCCCTCCGCCACATGCAGGAGCGCCATCAGGACGCCGCCCCCCGGTCGCGGTTCGTGGCCGATCACGAGGTGCAGGTGGCGACGCTGGACGCGCTCGTCGACGACCTCGCCGCCCCGGAAGACGTGCTGTTCCTCAAGGCCGACGTGCAAGGCTTCGAGCGCGAGGTCCTGGATGGCGCAACCACCACCATGTCGCGGGTCGCGGGCGCCGAGCTCGAACTGTCGATCGTCCCGCTCTACGACGGTGCCGCCGGCTACCTCGAGCTCATCGATCGGATGACCTCGACGGGCTTCCGGCTGGTATGGA
Source organism: Coriobacteriia bacterium (assembly GCA_041595875.1). Lineage (GTDB taxonomy): Bacteria > Actinomycetota > Coriobacteriia > Anaerosomatales > Anaerosomataceae > UBA2279. The sequence goes on along the minus strand of JBFHJN010000090.1, from coordinate 7,096 downwards.
TCGAACGCGGCTTCGTCGACGCATCACGGGACGAGCTACTGCAGGTCGATGCGATCTTCGTGCGCTGAGGCGCCGACCGCCACGGCGGAGACGCCGGCGCGGGTAGCACGTCGGATGTACAGCCCCTGGACCACGAACGCCGTACCCAGCGCGATAACCGACCCCCACGCCGGACCCGGGACTCCGATGGTCCTGGTCAGCGCGATCGAGAAGCCGAGGTTGACGGCGAGACCGACCAGTGCGACCGCCGCCAGGAATCGCAGCTCCTCGGTCGCGAAGAAGTACATCGCCTGAGCGGTGGTGACGGTGAACAGCGCGCTGTATACGCCCAGCGCAACGAGCAGCGAGGTACTGGGATCCACCTCGCTCCCCGCCCAGACGCGAATCAACGGTGCCGCGACCAACACCAGCACAGCCGATGCGGCAACACCCAGGATGGCCGAGTACCTGAACGATCGTCGGAGCGCTTTGGAGAACCAGCTGAGATCCTCGCGAGCCAAGGCCTCCCGGTATGCCGGCCAGAGCGGTTGAAGACCGAAACCGATCACCAGCGGCACGAACATGAAGAGCTTCATCGGCACGGCGAACTGGGTCACGGCTTCGGCCCCGAGTATGCGCGCTATCACGAGATTGTCGGCCTGGAAGCTGCCCACCCCGGCAACGTATACGACGAAGAAGAGAAGACCAAGCTTGACCAGCCTCCGTGTCGCGATGCGGGACACGCGGCGGCGGCGGGGCGCGAGCCAGGGCCGCTCGGCGAGTATCGACACGCCATTGAGCGCAGACGCCAGCACCGGTCCCGCTGCGATCGAGAGGACGAGCCACGGCAGACTGGCTTCCACCCAGATGACGACGAGCAGCCCGGTCAATGAAGCCACACTGCCGACGGCGCCCCAGAAGTTGGCCACGAAGCCTTCCTGGAAGCCGTGGCGGATGCGACCCGCCAAGCTCACCGGCAGTCCTGCGAGTGAGACAGCTACCAAGACGGCGACTGCATCGTCAGCCGCCGCGCCAGCCCGCGCCGTGGAGACGTTGAACACGCCGCTCCACGAGATCGCCGGGTGGACCACGGCAAACAGCACACCGAGCGCTCCGGCGATGACGAGAAGCATGAAGAAGGCACTTGCAACCAGCCGTTGGGCTTCGTCGCGATCCTCTCGTCCGTGCGCCGCAGAGAGCCCGTTGACGAGACCTTGACCGAGACCGAGGTCGGCGACGGAGAGGAACGCCGTAAACGACGAGATTGTCACCCACAGTCCGTACTGCTCGACACCGAGGTAGCGGATCGTCAGCGGTAGAGATACCAAGCCGGTACCCAGCACTATCGCCCGTGTCAGCATCGACGTCGCGGTCGTGACGCCGATCCGCCGGTACCGTTCGCGCGACCGCTCGTCATGGTCCAGCAGTGCGAGGTCCCGCACGCCGAAGACCTTCAGCAACCCACGCTTGACGTCGGGGTCGGCCTTCACGTCACCGCCATGACGAATCGGTGGATCGCAGTGAAGTTGCGATCGAACTCGTAGAGCTCGTTGTAGCACCGGACTGCGTTCGCCGAGTACCGGTCACGATTGACCACGACGTCGTGAACTGCCTCGTTGAACTCGTCGCCGTCGAGCCTGTGGATGAGGCGGCCGCACTGAAAGGTCTCGATCACCTCGGTCACCCCCGGGCTGTCGACCATGATCACCGGCAGGCCGCAACGCAGATACGCCATCATCTTCCCAGAGCTGCCCCCGACGAACGACTGGTTCTGATGGAAGTCGCCGGTGTAAAGCGCCGCGCCGACCGTCGCCGAAGCGAAGGCATCAGTCAGCTCATCTTCAGGCACGGGCTCCGACGACACGACCACCCTGTGCCCCGCCACGGCCTCGACGCTGCGTCGTTGCTCGGCCGACAGGGCGGTACGAGACTGCACGACGAGCGTGTAGAAGGGTCGGCGTTGCTGCCTGCCTGCGCACTCGGCGAGGAAGTCGAAGTGAGACCACGCGTTGATGGCTCCTGCAAGGAGCACCAGCGGCTCGTCGTGCGGCAGCCCGAAGCGGTCGTGATAGAAGGTCGAGCTGGTCGGCGTCGCCCGGCCGCGATACGAATTCGGGAGCACGAACACTTGCGTCGACTCCTCCGCCAGGCCGTTCTCTGCGAGCAACTCGTCGCGCCGGTAACGGTCCTGAGTGATGATCGCGTCCATCCGCCGGAGCAGAAGCCGCTCGACGACCCGCCTCAGCATGCGGCCGTAGCGGCGCTCGCGCTGCAACTCGCCGAGGTACTGGATGTGCAGCGACAGGTAGAGGTGCACGGAGTTGGTCGTGAGCAGCGTCGCGGCGCTCGCAAGCGCGCCCGGCGTGTCGACGGCGATCACGACGACTCGACCGGCGACGGCGCGCACCCGACGCCAGACGAAGAAGGGCATCCACAGGCGGGCGAGGATGCGAAGGAGGCGAAGCCGCATCCAAGGTCGGCTCGCGAACAACGCGAAGGTGGTGAGACCGGGGGTGGGCTCATCGGGTTCGTAGAGGCTGATCATCTCGACCTGATGGCCAGCGTGCGCAAGATACGAGACCAGGCTGTTGAGCGTCGGGTTGACACCGATGTAGGCAGGCGGGTGCACGATGCACACCGACGGGATGGCCCTATTCATGGACCATCTTCCCTGCCAGCTCCTCGAGGCTCACGAGCGGTGCCCATCCCGTCGACTTGATCGTCGTCGGGTCCGAGACGAGGCACCGGTACTCCGGGACGAAGCCCGGCCGCACGGCGACGGTGAAGTCGGACCGCCGCAGCGAGAGCTGCCCGGCGCACGCCGTGATCCAATCGTCGATCGGCCTGGCGACACCGCTCCCGATCGCGGCCTCGTAGACCGCGTCCTGGTCGACGAGGGCGAGCACGCCGCGCATGGCATCGCCGGCGAAGAGCCATTCGCGCTCAACAGACGGGTCGGCGACCTCCAGCACGTTTGTGGCACCCCGAGCGATCGCTCGCAGGCCGCTGATGACCTGCTGGCTGACATGGTGGCCTCGTCGCCGGGGGCTGTCGTGGTGGAAGAGGTAACCGACATAGGCGCGCACGCCGAGCGACCGGTAGTAGCGCGCTGCGTAAGCGGAAGAGATGCGTGCGATCGCGTACGGACTCGATGCCTCGAACGGATCCCGCTCCGACACCGGCCGCCCCGTTTGTGCGAACTGCACGCCGCTACCGGTTATGAACACCTTGGCGGTGGGGGCGCTGACGTAGACCGCTTCGAGGAGATTGAGCGTGCCGGTCGCGATCGTCGCGTGGTTCTCGTACAACGTGCTCGTGTCGTGGCGAGTGGTCGAGTTCGCAGCGAGGTGGAATACCAGGTCTGGTCGGACCTCCTGGACCAGGTCGGAAACGAACGACTGGTCGGCTACGTCGCCCGTCTCCCACCATCCCGCCGACCGGGCCACACCGATCGGCTGATCGCCTCGTTCGCGCAGCAGCTCGCAGAGGTAATGCCCGTCTTGACCGCTTGCCCCGAAGACGAGCGCTGTGAGCGCCATCAGAAGCTGCGCGCCGGATATTGCCCTCGATACCAGGCATCGCGTACGAAAATGCTGTTGACGTAGGTGTGCGCGTACCGGAAGTACCCGTTCGCCGCCAGCAAGTCCTCGATTGCGCCATTTGTCGTGCGCACATGTCCCTCCGTGTAGGCCACGGTCTCCACGCAGATCGCCGGGACGGGATAGCGGGCGAAGTCGAGTGACCGCAGGACCGGCTCGTCGAGGCCCTCGACGTCGAGCGAGAGAATCGCGGGGTAGGAGTCGAAGTTGGCGGCGATGACCTCGTTGATCGTCAGCGCCGGCACCTTGCGGACCTCAACGACAGAGAACACACCGCTGCGCTCGCGGCGCCTGGCCTCGTCTGGATCGGTGGTGCTCAGCCCGGACCGGTCGAACACGTGGAAGTCGACGGAACGCGAGCCATCCACCGCCACGGCGACCGGCAGGATCGTGTCACCCTTGCGGAGCAGCGATATTCGAGCGGCGAGATCCCGATTCGGCTCGACGCAGACCCCTCGCGACCCGTCGCGGTAGAACAGGTAGGTGTTGTTCCCCCCTACTGGGTCATTCGCGCCGACGTCGAGATAATCGGGGTGGGTGACGCCGACCGAATCGAACAGGCAGCGTAGGATGACGTCCTCTCCACATGCGCTGTAGTAGGTCTTGAGGCGCTTCTCGACGAGCGACTTCGCGTGTCTGCGGGCTCGGAGTATCCACCTGTGCGCGTTCATGGCCTGTCGGCTAGACGATGGTGATCTCGGGTAGCGGGAAGATGAACTTCCCGCCACGATCGCGGAACTCGCGCTCCCGCTCCAGGATTGCGTGCTTGAAGTGCCAAGGGAGGACAAGGTAGTAGTCCGGCCGCATGGCCAGGGCATCCTCCTCCGACACGATCGGGATGTGCGTCCCCGGCGTGAGCCGTCCGAACTTCTGCTCGTTCACCTCGGAGATGGCCGGAATGAGCTCCGACGTGATGCCGCAGAACTGCAGCAGCACGTTGCCCTTCGTTGACGCGCCGTAGCCGATGACCTTCTTGCCCGAGTCAACGAGCGCCTGGACGAGCGCCAGCAGGGCTCGGCGGTGTTCAAAGACCCTGCGTTCGAAGTCCCGGAACGGCTGCGGCGTGTGGAGACCCATGGCCTCCTCCTGTGCCAGCAGCCACTCGATGATGGCGTAGTTCGGGGTGAAGGGGGCTGATCGCTTGGCGGCCGTGACCGCGAAGCTGCCGCCGTTGACCTCGTTCATCTCGACGTCGAGCACCTTCATGTCGCACGACTCGAGCAGATCGCGTACGACCTGGAACGAGTAGAACTCGAGGTGCTCATGACAGATCGTGTCGTAGGAGTTGGTGCGCAACATCGAAGGCATGTAGCTCTGCTCGAAGTGCCAGATGCCATCGTCGGCCAAGACCTGCTCCACATCCCGGACGAAGTCTGCCGGCGCCTCGAGGTCGTAGAACATCGCGATCGACGTCACCAGGCGCGGCCTGGATGGCCCAAGCACGTTGCGCACCGCCTCAGCGGTGAAGAACTCGGGAACCAGCTCGATCTCGCCGTATTGCTCGATCGAGTTGGGTCCCGTCGGGTCGACGCCGATGCGGCGGTACCCGTCGGAGAACGCGCGCAGGAAAGTTGCATCGTTGCTGCCGATGTCGAGGACGACGTCACCTGGCTCGAGGTTGGCGGCCTTCGCCAGGGCGCGGCTCTTGTTGGACAGATGCTCGACCATCGCCCTGTTGAGGCTGGAGCGGTACCCGTATCCCGGCCCGTACATCTCGTCGGGGTCGTACGAATGCTTGAGCTGGAGCAGGCCGCAGTCGGTGCACCAGACGAGGTCCAGCGGACCGCGCGTCACGGGCTCATGTGGCGATTTGGGGAAGACACCGGTCAGGTCCTGCTCACCGAGCGACAGCACCGGCAACAGGTTGGAACTGCCGCTGACACGGCATCTGGAGATCTCCCGGTACATGAGTGGCTGCACCCGTAGTTCGTCGACTAGATGCGCGCTGCAAGCTCGCGGCGGCGCGACGCGCCGCATGAAACCCTATCAGGACCGGGACAGCCGGCCGCCATGCACGTCACGCCGATGCATCACGGAGGAACGTGACCTTGGCGCCCCGCGCGTCGATCGGCGTGTACCCGCGCTCGTGAAAGCCGGCCATCAACTCGCGCATGCGGGAGCGCGCGTCCCCGTCGATGGCGCTGTGCAACTCATCAAAGGTGATGCAGACGGTGGTCGGCATGATGCCCTCCGAGAAGAACGCCCGCATGACCTCGTACTCGGCGCCCTCGATGTTCAACTTTACGAGGTCGACGTGGTCGAGGCCGAGGCGGTCCATCAGCGTGGCCGGCGTCAGGCACTCGGCCTCGAAGTAGTCATCCGTGTGCTGCATGTTGACGATGGAGTGCGAGACCGCTTGCGGGTCGCGCGGCACGTAGAACCTGGACGGGCCGTTACTCGACCACATGCCGACCGGCTGCACCTCGAGCCGGCCCGACCGGGGCGTGCGCGCGGCAATCACCTGTTCTGCATGCGCCACTGCGCGGGGGGTCGGATCGATGACGTGCACGGTGCACCCCACGGTGTCGGCCAGGGCCGTCTCGAAGCTGATGTCCTCGCCGGCTCCGATACAGAAACAGACGCTGTAGGAGTCGAGCGCACCCAGCGACACCGCATAGCCGCCGTACTCGGTACCGAGGTATCGGACGTCTCCGGGGCTCTGCACGCTGCCCAGACCGATCTGCCGGAGGCGGTACCGATCGCGCAACGGCCGGAGCACGGCCTTGATCGGTTCTGGGAGAATTCGGCCGAGCCTCATCAGGTCGTCGCCAGCCTTGCCTTGGGTTGCCTGTCCGCCCCACTGGACGGGCCGGCGTAGGTTAGCGGTCGCCTACTCCGCAACTCGCCGGTAGAACGCGGCGTGCCGAGCAGCGCAGATGCGCAGGTCGAGCTCGGCCACCGCCACGGAACGGCCCGCGGTTCCCATCGCGCGCTGCCGTTCGGGATCGGCGGACAGCGAGAGGACCGCCTCCGCGAGCGCACGCGGATCTCGCGCCGGCACCACGATGCCGGCGGCGTCACCGACCAGGCGAGCCACGTCGCCGACGTCGGTCGACACGACCGGCAGCCTCATCGCCATCGCCTCCCACACGCTCAGCGGCGACGCCTCGGACACGGACGAGCACACGTAAGCGTCGGCCGCGGCCAGCACCGCCGGCACGTCGTTCACGCTGCCATGCATCGTGACCGCCCCGGCGGGGAGCTGGGCGGCAGCGGCACGCAGCGACTCGCCGTACGCGGCCTGGCGGGGCGTCGCCGCACCGAAAACGTGCAGGCGGATATCCGGTCGCTCGGACGCGATCAACCCGGCCGCCGCGACGAGGTACTCGATGCCCTTGTCCGGGTTGACGTTGCCCACGGTGACGACGTTGTACGTGGCTTCGCCGAAGATCGCAGCAGAGTCGACCGCGTCGGGGTCGAAGCGAGCGACGTCGACCGGTGCCTGGATCACCTTCGCCGGCTTGCGCCGCAACGCCGCCGTCGTGAGGTAGTGGGAGCGCACGCGCTCGCCGGCGAGG
>JBFHJN010000089.1:0-7710 GCA_041595875.1 Coriobacteriia bacterium | reverse complement strand
TACGCCGACTACATCCGGCACGTCACGGTGCAGGGCAACCTCTTGCAGGGCGACGGCTACCGGCTGGTGCTGGAGGCCCACAGCAACGGGTACAGCGACATGCACTGCGTGAACAACCGGATCGACAACAGCACGTCGAGCTACGGCCCCACGTACGTCAGTGGCGGCACCGGGTGGGACACGTGGAGCGAGAACTACGCCTACGACTCCGGCGCCACTGACGCCAAGGGAGCAACGATCGGAGAACCCTGATGGCTGCCACCGTCACCCAGATCGCGCTGGGCGAGTCCGCGACCACCACGACGACAGTCAGCTTCTCGGCGCAGCCCGCCGGGACAAGGCTGTTCCTGTGGGTCGCCGCGGACTGGTACCGGGCGACGAGTGGCAGCATCCCGGAGTCGTCCGGCTGGACGCTGGAGCAGGGCTTCGCCGGGAACCTCGGCCACTACCTGTGGTCGAAGGTCGCGACGGGCGCGGAGACGTCCGTCGCCTACAGCCTGCTAGGTGCGGCCGGGTCCGCCTACGCGGTCACCGCGGTCACCGGGACGGACACCGGTACCGCGCTGATCACCGGCATCAACAACACCGACATCGGCACCAAGACCAGCGTTGACAGTCCGTCGCTGACGCCGACGTCGGGCAGCGACTGGGTGGTGCTGTTCTCCGCCGCGTCCTGCCGGACCGGCACCCAGTCGGCGATCGCGTCCTACTCGGCCAGCTTCACCTCGATCCATTCGCAGGTGGTCACGACGGGCGGCTACCGAGACGTGCTCGGCGTGGCCCAGCGCAACCCCGTGACCGGCGGCGCAGTGACCGCCACAACCGCCACGTTCGGCGTGTCGGCAGACCAGGGCGCGTCGATCGGTGTTGCGATGAAGATCGCGACCGGTGCCACGAACTACAACGGCGCCGCGACCCGCTCGGGTACCGCCACGGTCACGTCGGCTGGCACGGTCGGGAAGACGGCCACCGGCACCGGCACCGGTACGGGCACGGTCTCGTCCACGGGTGTCGTCGGGAAGGTCACGGCGGCCGCGCTTGCAGCCACGGTCACCATCACCGCCGCCGGGGTCGTGACGGCCGGGCTCACCGGCACGGCCGGGGTGACCGGCACCGGGACCGTTGCGGCGGCCGGTGTTGTCGGGAAGGCCACAACCGCCACGACGACCGGCACGGGCTCGGTGTCCGCTGCGGGTGTGGTGGCGCGCACCGCCACGGCTACGGTCGGCGGCACCGCCGCGGTGCAGCCGGCGGGCAGGGTCGGGAAGCTGACCTCGGCGGCACTCACCGGTGCAGGCTCGGTCACCTCGGCGGGCGTGGTGGCGGGCACCCGCACCGTCACCCTCACCGGCACGGGCACAGTCACTGCGACGGGCGGCGTGTCCGCACCAGGGGCGGGCTCCGCAGCCCTCACCGGAACGGGCGCGGTCACAGCATCCGGCACGGTCGCCACCACGGCGGGCACGTCCATCGCCGGGACGGGCGCGGTCGCAAGCTCGGCGCAGGTCAGCAGCACGGCCGGCGCCACCCTCACCGGAACGGGCGCGCTGGTCGCGGCCGGTGTCGTGGAGGCCGACGCGACCGGCAGCGCCACGATCGCAGGCACTGCCACTGTCACCACTGCCGGGGTGGTCGCCACCTCGAGTGGGGCCACCATCGCGGCGACGGGCGCGGTCACCGGCACCGGCACCAACAACCCGCCCGCACCGCCCGGCGGCGATACCTGGGCGCCACCCGCACCCGTGCGGCTGTTCAGCCCTGACGCACCCACCCGCACCTACACACCCCGGAGGCAGGCATGAAGGTTCTAGGGTTCCTCGACCCGCAGGCGCGCCGCGCGATCACGCTCGACCTTGCCGGCACTCCGTGGCTGGTGAGCGGCGACACGATCGCCACGCACAGCATCGCGGCGGACGGGGTGACGGTGAGCGGCGACACCCACACCGACACGGCAGTGTCGTTCTTCGTGGAGCCCACCGTCGCGTCCGGGTCGGTGTCGGTGACGGTCCATGTCACGACCGCGCTCGGCGAGGCCGACGACTTCACCCTTGGCTGGGCTGTGGTGGACACCTGACGGCAGTGCAGACCCATCCCCACCTTCATGGGCGCTGAAAGGCGCTGCCAGATCCTCACCCCGCCTGTCCTGACCCTGCCACCGAAGGAGTAGCCCCATGGCGACGCCGGTTCACTTCCACATCACCGTCCCCGCGTCCGATGGCTCGCTGTCGCCGACTGGCGGGGTCATCTCCTGCACGCCGACGCTCCGCCGCACCGAGGGGGACGCGGTTGTGCTGCCTGAGGCGGTCACGGTCGCGCTCGTCGAGGGCGAGGCAACCGTCTCGCTCGCCGCCACTGAGGCCACGTGGTGCTGGAAGATCACCGACCCGGGCGGCACCGCCTATGTGCTGGTGCCGGACAGCGCCACCACGGTCGAGTTCGTCGATTTGGTGGAGGTGGACCCGTCCACACTCACCCCCTCGACGGGCGGTATCGCGGCGTGGACTGCGGTGGTCGAGCAGGCCGAGACCGCCGCCGCAGATGCTGCCGCGTCCGCAGCGACCGCGGCCGGTGCGTCAGACGCTGGCATCGCGGCGCTAGTGGCCGACGCCACCACCGCCACGGCGGCAGCCGCAGGGATGATCACGGCAGCTCTGCCCGAAGGGGCAACCCCGGCAGCGACCCTCGCGGCACTTCAGGCGGCGATCACCTCCGCAGCAACCTACGGGCTGGGTGTCCGCATCCCGGCCGGGGAATGGCATATCTCAGGCGGGTCCATCCTGGTCGCCTCCACGACACTCATCGAGGGACTTGGCGCGCTCTCGATCATCCATCAAGACACCTTCCCGCTCCCCATCTTCAAGGTAACGGGCGCCGATGTGACGATCCAAGACCTTGCGCTGGAAGGTGAAGGGCTCGACGCAACCGGGTTCCCTCTCTACGGGGACGACTCCTTCCGGCAACACGTCGGTGTCTGGCTCGACCGCTCTGGCGCACGGCCCACCGTTCGCCGCGTCACCGGCAGCAACCTCGCCATGGTCGTCTCGGTGGGAGACCCCCGCCCCTACTCGCCCACCGCGTACGGCTCCACCCCACTCGCCGACGCGACCATTGAGGACATCACGGGGCAGGGGGTTTGGTGCGTCGTCTCTGGGGGTTACGCAGACGGCTTGACGATCAACCGAGTCACGGGGCAGTGGGAACTGTTCACCGGCACTCCCTCGGAGGGTGATGTTGGCAGCCCGGCCCACTGCGTCTACATCAGCGCCGACGCCGATCACATGTCCAGCCGTGTCAGTATCTCGAACGTGTCCGCGTCCGGCAACACTGCCGTGGGTAGCCTGCTGAAGGTCAAGCACACGACGGGGCTGGAGACGTCGAACATCTCCAGCGTCGGCGGCAACGGCGGCATGGAGTTCGAAGAGCTGTACGACTCGACCCTTGCCGGCCTTCAGGTGCTCAGCGACAACTACCCGGACACCGGCACAGCCTATGGCCGGGGCACGATCTGGCTCGTTTCCTGCTACCGGGTTACGCTGGACAAGCCGGTTGTGTCCTTCGCGGCCGGCGCGCACGGGACGGCGATCTACGTGGAGACGGGGTGCGTCGATGTGACCCTCAGGCAACCGCGAGTCACCACCAACCGCACCACAGCCACAGGGGTGCCCCCAATCGCCGCCAAGGGGACAAGCACGGTCGTGGACAGGGCCGTGATCCGATCCAATGGAGCCGGGCAGCTTGAAGAAGCCATCTCGGTGATGGGCGCCGGTAGCCGGATCATCTCGCCCGACATCGACGGGACGCACCTGTACGGCGTGAACGTCGAGCCCACGTCCGCGCCAATCCCCCCCATCTTCATCGAGTACGACCCGATGATCTGCCTCCCCTCCCGCACCGCTGGCCCAGGCTCCCTCTCAATCCGCAAGAACAGCAACGCCGCCAACACTGTGATGCGTGACCTGTCCATCGGTCAGACCGTGACGGCGGGCATCTTGGAGACCTTCGACCGGGCGGACGCCACCAGCCTTGGCTACACCGACGACCTGAAGGGCTGGGGCTCCTACGGCGTCGAGGGCTTCGGCTATGGAAACTGGGTGGTGAGCGGCAACGCTGGCGGATACAACGGCGGATCTGCCCGTGCCATTGCCCTCGTTGACGGCGGCAAGGCGGACGGCACCTTCACGGCAGTCATCGGCACGTTGCCGATCAACGATGAGGGCGTCGTGGTCCGGGGCACGGATGCGAACAACCACATCGCGGTGGTCCCGTACTACGGCAGCGGCGACTACCGGGTGAAGCTGATCAAGCGAGTGGCAGGCTCTGCCTCACTGCTGGCAACCTCCACCGCAACGGCGGTAGCGGGGGACACGCTCGCTGTCGTCCTGTCGGGCACGTCGGTGTCTGTGAACCTGAACGGCACGCAGATCATCACACCGCAGACCATCACCGACTTTTCAACCATCACAAAGCACGGCCTGCTTGGCAGTTCTAGCGGCAAGGTGTTTAGGGCCGCATCCCTGGTCCTGACTTGACCCACCCCGCCCCAGCACCTAGCGCCCCTCGGCTTCGGCCGGGGGGCGCTTTCGTGCGTCCGGGCTAGGCGCGCCGGGCGAGGGCCGCAAGCAGCAGCACCAGCCCGGACACCCCCGCCCCGACCCCGGCGAGGGCCAGCGTCGGCGCGAGCTCGCGCAGACCCATGCCGGGCAGCAGCGGAGCCAGCCACAGGGCCAGATGCCGGGCCAGCAGCAGGGCAAGGCCGGTGAGGGCCAGCCGCTTGGTGTGGTTCATTCCTGCATCCCTTCTCGTTAGGCTCGAACTTAGGCTAGACAGAGGGCCGTTCTGAGCGTGTGGGCGGGGGATTATGAGTCCCCCGCTCTGACCGGCTGAGCTACCGCCCCCCTACCAAAACCCCTAGCCAGAGAGCCACGGATACCCGTGCGTATCCCCGCATAGGCTAGAACATTGGCTATACACTAGCACCAAGGGATTACCCGTCCCTGAATCCGGGAGGTAACCATGCCGCGCAAGCGCAGACACAGGGGCGAAGGTAGCAGCTACCGGGCATGCTCGGAGCGCTGGGGATGCCCACCGGCCGAGGAGACCACCACCCCCACCGGCAAGGTGGTCCGCCGCAGACCCGACCATGAGAAGACCTGCAAGGCGCCGTGGGCCTACGCCATAGATAAGGGCATCGTCGGCGGCAAGCGGGTCCGGCATACCGTCACCGCAGCCAGCAAGCGCGAACTCCTCGCCGCCGTCGAAGCACTCAAGGAGAAGCAGGCCCTCGGCGTCAACCCCGACGCCCAGACCGTGGGCGACTGGCTCGACTACTGGCTCACCCGCATCGCCCCCGCCACCGTCCGCCCCACCACCATCAAGGGCTACCGCTCGAAGGTCGAGCTCTACCTCAAGCCCGCACTCGGGCACGTCCGGCTGCAAGACCTGACCCCCGATCACGTCGAGGCCCTGCACGACTGGATGCGCAGCCTGGACAAGGCCCGCGTCAAGGGCTCCCACGGCGCCGGCCAACTGTCCGAGACCACCATCCGGCAGGCCCACATGGTGCTCCGTTCGGCGCTCTCCGCGGCCCGCACCAGACGCAAGGTCATCTACAACGCCGCCGAGGTGACCGACGCGCCCAGCCCCGAGAAGAACCCGCACGAGATCCTGAGCCTGGAGGAGGCCAAAGCGGTCCTGAGGCACGCCACCACCACCCGCGAGTTGTGCCGCCTCGTCGTCGCGCTCGGGCTCGGGCTGCGGCAGGGCGAGGCGCTGGGGCTGCGGTGGACGGACTACCACGGCGACCGTGGGGAGGCGTACCTGATCGTCGAGGAGGCGGTGCAGCGGATCGACGGCAAGCTCACCCGCACCGACGTCAAGAGCCGGGCCAGCCACCGCCGCGTCCCCATCCCCGAACAGATGGTGCCGATCTTCAACGCATGGCGGGCCGAGTCTGACGACGCCTACCTGTTCCCCGGCCCCCAGGGCGGCCCGTGCGACAGCAAGGCCGACTGGCTGGCGTGGAGGGAAGCGCTCGCCCGCGCCGACGTTCCGCACGTCCCGCTGCACGGGGCGCGGGGGAGCGCCGCCACCCTCCTCGCAGACATGGGGGTCGCAGACTGGCGGATCGCCGCGATCCTCGGACAGTCGCAGGTGAGGGTCACCCGCGAGCACTACCTGCGGAACTCCGATCAGGCCGCCGCGAAGGCCATCGGCGGCCTGATTGGGCAACTGCTCCCATAGGCCGCGTAACACACCAGTACCCACACCAAGGCCCGGACAGCCTCATGCGGGCTGTCCGGGCCTGTGCTATTCATTTCCCTGTGGAATCCGCCAGCCACCCCTACCCCTGGCGGTTCCGGGGGGGTCTCGGTGTACAGGCTGCCAGAGTCGGCGCGCACTGCGCTTGATATTGCGGGGGTGATGCCCGTCATGATCGAGGGCCTGAACCGCCGCGCGTGGCTCTCGCCCGAGGCGACCTCGGGCGGCCGTGAAGTGCTCATGATCCGGGCCGAACTCAGCCCGGTCGAGCTTGACGAGATCGCCGATTGGGCGTTGTCGGTGACTGCGGCACGTCTGCATCAGGCAGATCAGCAGTAACACTAAGTGCTGTGACTGTCGGGCCGTCATCGGGCGGCTGTGCCGCCTCGGGATCTTCTGGGTATGGCTGACCAGACCATGACTGCTCCCCTCGATCGGCGCCGCGCATGACCCGCAGCAGCGCACCTAGCAACTCCTTGTCGCGAAGGGTCAGGTTAGGGTCGGCCGAAACCGCGTCCTCAACCGTCGTCGGTTCAGACGTGGCGGACCCGTAGCCCATATCCTGCAAGAACATCTGCACGACGTGGCGCGGCGGCGCCCCGAACACGTCCACGATCCACTCGACCTGTTCCAGCTTCATCATCGCCGGCCGCACCTTCTCGGTGCGCTCGACGTTCGACGCTGAGACCTTGTGGCCGTGGCTCCTAGCTCGCTTGGCAACGTCGGCATAGGACCACCCCTCGGCCCTCCTCCGGGCGTTCATCCAGCTCCCCAGGGCGAACTCCTTACCCATGCCATCCATCGTCATCCGGTGTCCTCCCTGCTGGCTAGATGGTTCGGGCACCTCAGGCACACCAGCATTTCACAGATGTTGGGCACCGTGGGAGCGCGGGCTGAATAGGTCCAGAGGGCCTAGCCAGCGCGGACTAGCGGAACGACAAGCGCGTAACTCTTGACACGGTGGGCACTTGGGATGGATGATCTACACACAAGCTGGACACCACGCACAGGAGGGCGTAATGTTCAACTCAGACAAGGTGACACCCCCAGTGGAGGTTTGGATGCAGTTCACCAAGGAGGGCCGCAAGCGCCTCGCCAAGCTCATGCTGATCCACGGGATCTCGCAGCGCGAGATGGCCCAGGCGCTCGGCTGGAGCTCCCACTCGTACGTCGGCCGGCTGGTTCGCGGGCAGGTCACCTCGGTGACTCCCGACGTGGCGGCACGGATCGCACTCACTCTCGGGGTCGGCATCGACGACCTTTTTCTGAACAAGGCGCACAGTTCAGATGGGCAAGGCGCCCAGCCAAAGACGGGGAGGGCGGCATGAGCGGCCTCGTCGTCTACACCGCCGCCGAGGCCGCACAGGTCGCGAGAGTGTCCCGCGACAAGATCGACCGGGCGTGCATGTCCGGCCAGCTCGTCGCCGCCGACGCACGACCCGAGAGCACCCG
>JBFHJN010000088.1:0-7809 GCA_041595875.1 Coriobacteriia bacterium | reverse complement strand
TCAGGTCCCAGTACCAGAAGGAGAGCGAGCCGTGCCCATCTACCCCCGAGCCGGTATCTATTGGATTGACATCCGTCACCAAGGAAGGCGTGTCCGCCAGACTACAGGGACTTCAGACAAAGCGGCGGCGCAGAGGCTCCACGACGAACTGAAAGCGTCGCTGTGGAAGCAGGAGCACATGGGGGAGGCGCTCCCCCATTCGTTTTCTGAGGCGGTGGACAAGTGGCTCAACGAGCACGCCGAAAAGCGGTCGCTCGAGACCGACACGTTCCGCCTACTGTGGCTCAACGAACGCATCGGCAGCCTGCCGCTGACCCGGATCGACGAGCGCGTGATCGAGACGTTGATCGGGGAGAAGAAGAAGGAGCGCCGGCAGGGGCGAGGCACTTCGAACGCCACAGTCAACCGACACCTGTCGGCCCTGTCTGTCATCCTCAAGGCGGCGGTGTCGTGGAAGTGGCTCGACAGAGTGCCCGCGATCAGGCGGCTGGAAGAAGCCAAGCCCACCCCGAGATTCTTCTCCCGGGATCAAGTGGTTCGCCTCGTCGCCGAGCTGCCCATGCTGCACGCCTGCATCTTCTCGTTCGCCCTGGCCACAGGGCAGCGGGCTGCCAACGTCTTGTCACTTCGATGGGAGCAGGTCGACCTCGATCAGTGCTGCTTCTGGATCCACGGAGAGGAGTTCAAGAACGGCAGCGCTCACAACGTCCCGCTCAACGCTGAGGCACTGGCCGTGCTCAAGCTGTGCGAGGGGCACGAAGACCTCGTGTTCGTTGGTCGAGGGGGCAAGCCGCTGAAGCGTATCAGCGGCGAGGCCTGGTACTCGGCCATGGATCGCGCCGGCATCCCGCACGGGGGTCGGAAGAACTTCACCTTCCACCATGCGAGGCACACATGGGCCTCGCACCACACGATGAACGGCACGCCCAAGGCGGCGCTGCTCGCTCTCGGTGGGTGGAAGACATCAAACATGGTGGAGCGCTACGCCCACCTTGCCCCGGGGTTCGCGGCCGAGTACGCCGGGAATTCCAACATCAACAGGTAAGAGAGGACTCAAATGGACTTCTTCGGAATTGGTCAGATGGTGACGGCGGTGGTGGAAGTGGCCTTCCGGTCAGGCAGGCAGACGGGCAGAACGACCACACTGGTGGAGAGCCTAAAGGACGGGGACAGGGTAATCTGCCCTAACAGTAGTGTGGTCCGACACGTAGAGAAACTGTGCAAGCAGAGGGGGTTAGACGTTCAGGTCCTGTTGATCCCCCCGGGAGACGCCCACAAGGTTTTGGAATACGGGACGGCGCAAGGTCGGTGCCTGTTCGAGCACACCTGGGTTGAGGAGTATTACCGCCAAGCCATCTCCAGAGCCTCCAACGAGATCAGCCACTTGCAGGCAAGTGCCACGGGCTATGACTACCGGCACATCGAGACTCGAGAGCGGTACGCCCAAGCATGCAAGTGGGACTTCAGGTGACCAGATCGTGCCGCGCTGTGACCAAATCGTGCCCAACGTGGCCAAATATGGGGCAGTTATGGCAACTTCACGGTCAATGCTTACAAGCCTCGGACACATCGCAAGTCATTGATTGTAAAGTGGTGCGGGGGAAGAGACTCGAACTCTCACGCCTTGCGGCGCTGGAACCTAAATCCAGACGGAACAGTATGTTTACCCTGTAAACTCAAGGGGTTCACTTTTCACTGTGTCCATTTTGTGTCTATCAAAGTGAAAAAACCCCGCACCCTCTCGAGTGCGGGGAAGGCCCCTACGGCAAACCATATTGGCTACACGTCCGCCGTGATCCTGACAACGTTCGTGCCGTCGCATTCCACGATGGCGCGCTTCCCGTCCGCTACCGTGATACCGGACCCGGCCGAGGTCTTCACGCGCACGCCGAATCCGCCTGTGACGTTTGCGAAAATCGTATAGGCCCTGGGCACGGTCGGCACGACAACATCCCGCAGCGCGGTCAGCGCGCCGGTGAGTTCGACCGACTCGCACATGGCCTGCTCATAAGTCAGGGTCTGGTTCGTGTTGGCCATCGCAAGAGCAACGCGACCATAGAGGAATCGGTTGATGTGGTGCGTGTCCCTGTGGTCTTCGTAGCTCGTCACCGTCGATGGCCCGACCGTGATCTTGTACGTTGCAAGCTTGTCCGCCGGGAACACAGTTGCGTTCTCGGTAACCGCAAGTGCGCGGTCGACGGACACATAGCGCGTGCTCGAGGCCGTGAGCGTGACCGTTCCGTTGGCCTTCGCCGTCGCGGTGGCATTAACGTACCAGCGCGGCGTGCCGTAGAAGCCCCACGTCAGCCCAGAGGATACAGATGCACGCCTGGCGAAGTCCGCCGACCGTGAGAATGCGTTGAACGCGGCATTTGCGGTTACCTCTTTGCCGCTCTGGCTCTGCGAAATCGTGTCGATGTTACTGGTACTGTCGGCCATGCTGTTACCTCGTTATCGATGTCGTGAGCGGGAACCCGCGCCCGACCGTTGAGCTGATCTGGTAGATTTTGACGTACAGCGTCGCCTGGTTGCTGCCAAAATCCGTCACCTGGTCCGCACTGGTATATGCGACGGTCGCCGTCGCGCTGCTCAGTGTGCGCTTGATCGTTGAATACGCGCCGCTGGCGTAAATCTCGATCTCGTATGCCTCGCTGGTCTCGCTCAACGGTGCATCGACGGAGTCACGCCACTCGCCGCCGACACGGGTCCGCCGAACCCATGTCAGCGTCCAGTCGTTTGTTGTCGGGTGACGGCTACCGTTCAAGTAGATGGGGCTGAGCGGCTTCAGGTTGTTCGCCGAGTAAGTCAGCGGGCGGTCTGTGTCCGTCGTGATCGCACGCCCAGCCGTGATGCCGCGATAGTGCCGCTGCAGCCCGACAGCAGACAGGTCCATCCCGATGTAGGCCACGTCAGGATCGTTCAGATGTACGACTGCGTCGCCCTCTAGGTGCGCTCCGGCGTGCTGCTCTGTTCCGAAGCGCCCCCGCAGGAAATCGCGCAGGACGTAAGACCCGTCCGCCTGCAGCGTGCAGGTCTGGGCCGCGATGATCTCCCACCGCCCCGCCTGCCCATAGGCGAAGTGGTTTTGACCAGACAGCATGTTAAGCAGCGTCACGCTCTCGAGCGAGCCGGCTATCAGGTCAACCTGTAGGGTTCCAGCCGCGTCGACAACGTCAGGAGGCGCACTCGAGAGCTTGCTGCGGGCAGTACCGAACGTGCATTTCTGAGTCCAGGCCTGGACGTCCGCCCAGGTCTGCCCGCCGTCCGACGACCGGAATAGGATGCCACCTGGCCAACCTGCCGTGTAGCCCGTCATCGCGCACAGCATCGCTGGTGCGTCCATCTCCGCAGTCAGCGCCGGGACGTCAAGGAGGTGAAACCGAGTCGGACCGGCCAGCTCAAGGGTGGGCCCCGTCACTTCGCTCTCGGCGCCCGTGGCTTCAGACACGTACACCGCCGCGCGGTGGAACTTCGCCTGACACTCGAGCCTGCCGTCAGGAAGATACGATATGTCGGTCAGTCTCAGCTCATAGGTGGAGTCCGACGTGGTGACCGTTATAACGTCAGAGGGCTCAAGGTGCAGGTAGGCCGGGGGCAGTCGGAAAGAGATGTCGCTGCGCTCCATCCACCGCAGATAGAGCAGAACCTCTGCCTTCTGCGCCGCCTCCGCAGCCGTCAACACGATAGGCAGGTCTGCCTCAACCGTGTTGACGGCGTCGGTGTTTATGCGCGCGGCAGACTGCTGCCCTACGTCATACTCCCTCGAGTAGTCCAAGTGCTTAAGCGAGACTTTGCGTGGGAGCTGGGTGTCCATCTCACGAGCGACCGTTAGAGAGACGCCCCCTGAGTCCCCACCAGCCCTCGCGTCGAGCAGCTCAGCAGGGATGGTGGCGACGGAGCTGCCGCCGCGCGGCTTGAAGTCTATCGCATACCCGCGTTGGATAGCGTCGAACGGCCATGCCGACTGGAGAGGCTCAATGGCCGCCCTCACAGAGCTGGTCTGGGTTACCCTGTAGCCGCGAACTGAAGACGTTAGGGCCGTAGTGTCATAGTCAGAGGGGGACAGAATGGACGTCTCTGCGCACTCAGCCGCTACGATGTCTCCAAGCGTCGTCGTACCCGTGAAGTTTCCGGTCAAGGTCCACGTGATACTCGGCGTGCTGCGAGCCTTCGAGAACCAGACGCACCCGAGCGTCCCATTGTAGACCCGGAACGCTACCGTCGTGACCGACCCAAGAAACGCGATAAGCGTACCGCCTGGCAGAAGCGTATCGTCCAGTTGCACCAGTGACATGGAGCCAGCGTCAAGGTCTATGACGGCCAGGAATGGCACGCTCGGCCGGTCAGTTGAACGCAGCGCGAACAGATAAATCACCCTCCCCACCTTGTAGGCCATCTTGTAATCAATGACCGTGAACCCGCTCCACGGTCCGGTCACAGGGATGGTTTCTGTCAGCGACCCGGTGTCGTCATACAATTTAACGGACAGCGTGCTCGAATCGATTAGCTTCAGCGCATAGATGGAATCGGCCACGCCGAAAAACCAGCTAGCCTCTCCGACGCCGATGGCGCCAGTCAGCCTTTCACCAGAGCCATAGTTCCAGATCGTCACCCCGGTAGAGTCCGGCCCGCCGCCAGACCAGTTGCCCGCAGAGATCAGAAGCCCGTCGCGGTAGCACGCCTTATACGCAGCCAAGTACGTGATTGAAGACGGAAAGTCGGAGATGATCGTGCCGTTTGGTAGCCTCAAGGTGGAGTCGACCAGGTTGTTCAGGATCAACCCACCAACATCGTCAAACTGTCTGCCTGAACTCTGGAAGTTCTGAGTAGAGTAAGACCTGTCGACGATGCCCGTGACGCCGTTGAAGTACGTCTCCACCTGCCTGAAATCAATGCCCGTGATCCACCGCTGGAACCAAGCTTGGCCATACTCAGGAGATGTGCCCACCAAGCCTGTGTTGGGTACAGTGTCAGACGCCGCCACATACTGGGGTTCATAGTAGGAGGCCATCGCGCTAATGGTGTCGATGTCGCCCTTTGTCACCTCGACTTTTACCTGTGCAGCCAGCAAAGAATTGCCGTAATCGGCGAGGTCCAAATCGTTGAACACGATGTACGCACGCCCACGATACGCAGGAACGTTCGCCGCACCCTTGTCCGCCTGTATGCGGGGGTCCGGGAGTTGGTCTTCTGTCCCCAAGTACAGGGTGAACTTTTCCGCAAACTCGTGGCTAGACACAATCGTTTCGATGTCCGTGGCCCCGGCGTCATAGACGAGGTTTGCGCCAAGCCAGATTCTCCGGACGCCCGTTATTGGCCCCCGGCACAGCCCCACCGCGAACGTCGCTGAGTAGGTGTAGTTCGTGACGGTCGAGCCGCCGCCACCGCCCTTTCCGCCCTGCTTGGTTTTTTTCGCCGTCTCTTTTAGTTGGTCCCCCTCGATCCAGAAGATATTCCCAACGATAGCCAACATGCCGTAGGCACGAGACAAGTTAGCGCCGTAGGTCGAGGTCTGAACAGACAAATCGTCCAGCCGGGGGCCCTGCATGTTCGGGCCTTTCGGCGGGTCGATCAGGCCGCCGACGCCCATGCCGATCTGCGCGCCGTACACTGCGCCCATAGGGTTCCCGCCAGTAGCGAAGAACCCTATTGTTGCGCCGACAACCCCACCGACTGCCTGCCCGATGCTGCTCATTCGACACCCCTGAACTGATATGCAGCCACGATACGGCTCCGCCAGGCGGAGTCTAGTCGGTGCTCACAGCACTTTTTCACAGACTCATAAGCGTGAACGATTCCAATGTCCGTCATTACGGCAAGGTGCTGTGGGTCTGACTTGAACCGCATCAACAAGATGTCACCGGGCTGCGGAGTTGACACGCGCTCGAGCCCCGGCTGCCTGTCGAGCACAGCTTTTAGGAGCCCTTGGTACGGCTGCCTCGGGTAGTTCTCTGGCGCATCATACTCAACGCCAAGCCTAGAGGCGACGTGGCAAATCACGCCGGCACAGTCGAGCCCGGCGCCTACTTCCCGGCCCTGGTGTGCAAAAGGCGTTTCGAGGCACTCACGCGCTGCTGCTATCACGTCGTCCCTGGTCATTTCGTGCCCGTCTGCGCGTATTGGGAGCTGGTGGGGACGAAACTGTCTCCGCCAAAATTAATGACGTTGTTCCACTTATCCCGACAATCCTCGAGTCTCTTCCGGCACCCTGGAATCAATTCGTAGGCGTCCCCCACCTGCACAGCATAGTGGAATGACTCGAACACCTCGATCGTGCCGTCCGCCTCGTGTCGCTTGATCTCCTTCCCGCGCAACCCGGCGTTGGCCCCAGACGTGAAGCGTATCGACCCTGCGCCGAAGTAGTCCGCCGCTTCAGCGCGCGCCGAATCCCTGAAAACGAGTGTCGACGTTACGCTGGTTATGGTTCCCGCAACCGTGATCGGCCCAAGCGCCACCTTGTATCCGGCGAACTCCTGGCCGCCAAAAGTCTTCTCGCAGCCAGGGGTGTATGTCTCACCAACCGACTGGCCAAGGGCGTCAATGAGAGCCATGTCCTCTATGCGGTAGCGGTCGTCTTGAAGCTCCGCTTTGCCGAACAAGCTCGCCACGATCGGCTCTTCGTCCTCGACGGGCGCTGCCCATGAGGTGGCAAAAAGGTAGCAGCGCGCTCCGTCGAAGTATCCAGACGCGACCTTATCCCTACTGATGCCGTTCGCGTCAGCGATGCCAGTAAGGTCGATGACAGATGGCGCCAGGCTGGACGATGCCGCGTAGGCCGTCACATCGTATCCCTCGTGGGGGAGGTACACCTCGGCGTTGCTCATCGTGAGCGCGCGAGGGAAGTGGGTCAGCTTAATACTGGGGCCCGATACTGGCACGATCCGAAGGCACATCGTGCGGTACTGGTAGTCTGCGACGGCCGGCTTCATGGCGAGATCAGCTCTATGATTTCGATCTGAGGGGCTTCCCGCCAGTCGCTGGAAAGTGTGCTCACATCGAGGGCTGTGTTGAATCGGCAGGGGATGTCGAACTCGCACCCTCCGCGAGCCTCTTCCCCGGTCTGGGGGCGGGTGTTAGTGGTCCCGCCAGATGAGTACGCAGAGAACCCGGTCGAGTTGATGCCCACTGTAATCGTTGTGGCGCCGACAGCCGTGATGGTCCCCCGCCTGCCGTTGATCTGGGTCATGCCGTTGACCCCTGAAATGTAGACAGACTCCCCCACGTTAAAGCCGTGCGCAGACCCCACAGTGAGAACAGCCGAAGCCGCCTGTGTGATGGCAGTTATGGACTTCGTCTTGTTCGCCGGGTAGGTGACCTGCCCTGTGGCGTAGTCCACAGAGAAGCCGGTTACAGCGTGATCCCCCGTCAGGGTGTTCCTTACTGATAGCAGTACGCTGCCTGTTATCGGCTTGAAGATCGTACGAGCCGGGAGTCCGATACTGAGGGGGGTCCCCCCGGTCCCGTACTCTTTCCTGAGTTGGTAGACGCCAGACGACACAAGGGACAAGGGTTGATCGCTGATCGTCGGAGCCCCTGTGGTCCCGTTGGTGCTGTAGTCATCAATCGCGCGAACTCTAAACCCTGCGTAGGTGCCGTAAGCCCTGTGGTACAGGCCGATGACCCCCGCCCACAGGCTCTCCTTGGCGGCTGAGTACGACAAGGTGAACCGGGCGCGCACGTAAGGGTGAACGAGGCGCCGGTACTCCTTGCCCCCCGCCGTTTCGACCACGTCAACGGTGAACTCGTGGCTGTACTTCGCGCCCAGGCGAACGCCTACAGGGAGCCGCTCATCAAGGAACGCCCCCATTA
>JBFHJN010000087.1:0-7895 GCA_041595875.1 Coriobacteriia bacterium | reverse complement strand
GTCCGGAGCATCTGGTCATCGATATCGCCGGGGACGGCAGTTTCCAGATGAACAGCCAGGAGCTGGCGACCGTGTTCGTCAACAAGATACCGGTCAAGGTCGTCATCTTGAACAACGGCGTCCTGGGCATGGTGCATCAGTGGCAGGAGCTGTTCTACGACAAGCGGTACGCGTCTTCGATCCTAGGTCAGGACTCGCCTGATTTCGTCAAGCTTGCCGAGGCCTATGGGTGTCTCGGCGTGAGGGCGACCACTGCCGAGGAGGTCGACGCTGCATTGCAGCAGGCGTTCGACTATGACGGCCCCGCTGTGGTCGACTGCAGGGTCACCGAAGAGGCGTGCGTGTGGCCGATGGTCGCACCCGGAGGCTCCATCGACGAGATGCTTGGCGGCATCCCGGGAGGTCCCGTGTCCGAGATGCTCGATGGCGAGCTGCTTGAGGAGGTGTGGGAGTAGATGCATCACACACTGTCAGTACTCGTAGAGAACAAGCCCGGCGTACTCACGCGCGTGGCGTCGCTGTTCGCCCGGAGGGGCTTTAACATCGACTCTCTCGCAGTGGGTATCACCGAAGACCCGACGCTTTCGCGGATGACCATCGTGGTCTCGGCTGAAGACACTCCGCTTGAGCAGGTCACCAAGCAGCTGCACAAGCTCATCAATGTGCTCAAGATCCAGGACCTGGATCCCAAGGAGATGATCGACCGCGAACTCGTTCTCTTCAAGGTGAACGCGCCGCCCGAGCGGCGTCACGAGATCATCGAGATCGCGAACGTCTTCCGCGCCAAGATCGTCGATGTGGGCAAGAACAGTCTGACGATCGAGGCGACAGGCGCCGGCGACAAGCTGGCCGCCATGGAGGACCTGCTTCGCGCATATGGCATCAAGGAGCTGGCACGCACGGGCAAGATCGCCCTTGCGCGTGGCTCGAAAGACCCGCAGTAACAACACAGTCAGAGCAATCCCGGGGGACCGGGCATTTACCAGGAGGACATCATGGCTATCGTCTACTACGAGAAGGATTGCGACCTCAAGTGGGTACGCGAGCGCAAGATCGCCGTCATCGGCTACGGTTCACAGGGCCACGCCCACGCACTCAACCTGCATGATTCGGGTTGCGACGTACGCGTTGGCCTGCGCCCTGGCTCCAAGAGCTGGGACAAGGTCAAAGAGGCCGGCTTGAAGGTCATGACCCCGCGTGAGGCTGCTCAGGAAGCCGACATCGTCATGATCCTGACTCCCGACGAGACCCAGGCGCACACGTACTACTCGGAGATCCATGAGTCCATGACCGCGGGCAAGGTGCTGGCGTTCGCGCATGGCTTCAACATCCACTTCAACCAGATCGAGCCTCCCGCTGATATCGATGTCATCATGATCGCCCCCAAGGGTCCCGGTCATATGGTGCGCCGCGTGTTCGTCGAGGGTTCGGGCGTGCCGTGCCTGATCGCCGTCTACCAGGACGCCAGTGGCAACGCCAAAGACATCGCGCTTTCGTGGGCTGCCGGCATCGGTGGCGCGCGTGCCGCGATCATCGAGACCACGTTCTCCGAGGAGACCGAGACCGACCTGTTCGGCGAGCAGGCCGTGCTGTGCGGCGGCGTGACCGAGCTCATGAAAGCGGGCTTCGAGACGCTTGTGGAAGCCGGCTACCAGCCTGAGATCGCGTACTTCGAGTGCCTACATGAGATGAAGCTCATCATCGACCTGATGTTCGAGGGCGGGTCGGCCAAGATGTTCGACTCGATCTCCAACACCGCCGAGTACGGCGCCTATGTCACCGGCCCCCGCATCGTCACCGATGAGACCCGTGCCGCGATGGCCGAGGTGCTGTGGGAGATCCAGAACGGCACGTTCGCCCGCAACTGGATGCTTGAGAACAAGGTGGCCGCACCGTCGTTCAAGGCGATGCGCCGCATCAACGCCGAGCACTACGTGGAAGAGGTCGGCGGAGAGCTCCGAGGAATGTTCAGCTGGATCAAAAAGGACTAGCACCCGGCTTTTCCCGCCGTCGAAGCCGGGCGACGGCACCGTATTCAGCCTTGTGAACTAGGGAGAGAAACGATGCAGAAGAAGTACTTGATGACGCCGGGGCCCACACCTGTGCCCGCCGAAGTCATGCTGAAGATGGCTGCGCCCATCATCCATCACCGCACGCCTGACTTCTCGGCGGCGTTCAAAGACGCCGTGGAGGGTCTGAAGTACGTGTTCCAGACCGAGGGCGACGCGCTGCTGTTCGCATGCTCCGGCACCGGGGTCATGGAGTCGGCGATCGTGAACTGCTTCTGCGCCGGTGACACCGTCATCGTGTGCCGCAACGGCAAGTTCGGCGACAGGCAGAAGCAGATCTGCGAAGCCTACGGCGTGAACGTCATCGACCTGCAGTACGGCTGGGAAGAGGTCGTCAACACCGCCGACGTGGAGAAGGCGCTTGCCGAGAATCCGGGCGTGCGCGGCGTCATCGTCACGCAGTCCGAGACCTCGACCGGCGTGCTCAATGACGTCAAGGCGATCGGCGGGATCGTGAAGGCATACGAGGAGTGCGTGCTCATCGTCGACTCGATCACCGGCATCGGTGCCGTTGAGTGCAAGACCGACGAGTGGGGCCTGGATGTCGTCATGACCGGCTCTCAGAAGGGGCTCATGCTCCCGCCGGGTCTGGCCGCGTGCACCGTGAGCGCCAAGGCATGGAAGGCGTATGAGCGCTCCACGCTGCCGAAGTACTACTTCGACTGGATGAAGTACAAGAAGAATATCGAGAAGGACACGACGCCGTTCACTCCGGCCGTCACGCTGGTGCTTGGCCTGAACGAAGCGCTGAAGATGATCCGTGACGAGGGGCTGGACAACGTCATCGCCCGTCACAGCATGCTTGCCGATGCGACCCGTAAGGGCTGTGAGGCGCTGGGTCTTAAGATCTTCGCCCCGGCCGAGGGTCGCGGTTCCGCGGTCACGCCGGTGTGGGTGCCTGAAGGCGTGGACGGCAAGGCGATCGTCAAGATCATGAAGGACAAGTACGGCGTCACCATCGCCGGTGGGCAGGACGACTATGCGGGACGCATCTTCCGCGTAGGCCACCTGGGTTACTTCGGCGAGTTCGACATCATCACAACGCTTGCGGCGCTGGAGATGACGCTTGCGGAGCTGGGATACGAGTTCGAGCGCGGTGCTGGCATCAAGGCCGCCGAAGCCGTCTTCATGGGGGAGTAGAGATGAAGGTACTGGTAGCAGAGAAGATCGCCGCGTCAGGTATCGAGGTGCTCAAAGAGCAGTTCGAGGTCGACGTGCTGACCGACCTCACGCCCGAGCAGCTTGTCGAGAAGATCGGCGAGTACGACGGCCTCGTCGTCCGTTCCGCCACGAAGGCGACACGTGAAGTCATCGAGGCGGGCGTCAATCTCAAGATCATCGGACGCGCCGGCGTGGGCGTGGACAACGTGGACGTCACAGCGGCAACCGAGCGCGGCGTCATCGTGTGCAACGCGCCTACGAGCAACATCGTGTCGGCAGCCGAGCACACGATCGCCCTGATGCTGGCGCAGGCGCGCAACATCCCGCAGGCCAACGCGAGCATGAAGCAGTGCAAGTGGGAGCGCAGCAAGTTCACCGGCACCGAGGTCTACGAGAAGACGCTGGGTGTCGTGGGCTTGGGCCGTATCGGCGCCCTTGTGGCCGAGCGCGCCCGTGGCCTTGGCATGAAGGTGCTCGCGTTCGATCCCTACGTGTCTGAAGAGCGCGCCGCCCAGATGGGCCTTGAGCTGGCATCGACGCTCGACGAGCTGCTGCCGCGTGCCGACTTCCTTACGGTGCATCTGCCGAAGACGAAAGAGACCATCGGCATGTTCGGCGCGGCGGAGTTCGCCAAGATGAAGACCGGTGTCCGTCTGATGAACACCGCCCGCGGTGGCATCTACCAGGAGGACGCGCTGATCGAGGCGCTCCGCAGCGGCAAGGTCGCTTCGGCAGGTGTCGACGTGTATGAGAAAGAGCCCTGCACGGATTCACCGCTGTTCGAGTTCGAGCAAGTCATCGCGACCCCGCACCTTGGTGCTTCAACCGAGGAGGCGCAGGATCGTGCCGGCGAGCAGATCGCACAGTTCGTGGCCGCCGGACTCCGTGGCGAGATGGTCCCCACGGCCGTGAACATCGCACCGGTCGCTCCCGACGTCATGGAGCAGGTGGGTCCCTACATCCCGGTCGCGGAGTCGCTTGGTTCCGCTCTTGGCCAGATCGTCCGTGGCCAGGTCTACGAGCTGGAGGCGCATTTCGTCGGCGCGCTTGCCGGCCAGGACACCCGCATCCTCAAGACCGCGCTGTTCAAGGGTCTGCTGACCGCCGTCACGCAGGACTCCATCAACTTCGTCAATGCGAACCTGTACGCCGAGCAGCGCGGCATCACGATGTCGGAGCACAAGCGCACCGATAGCTTCGACTACGTCAGCGTCATGGTCGTTGTGGCCAAGACCGAGCTTGGCGAGGTCAAGCTGGGCGCGACGCTTGTGGGCAAGAAGAACGAGCCGCGTCTGATCCTCATGAACGAGTTCGAGCTTGATATGGCGCCGACGCGTTACATGGCGTTTCTGAAGTACGGAGACAGAACGGGTGTCGTTGGTGCCGTTGGTGGCGCGCTTGGCGAAGCCAAGATCAACATCGCATCCATGCAAGTCGGGCGTACCGAGATGGGCGGTAGTGCGTTGATGGGAATCAACGTCGACTCGCCCATCGGCCCCGAGCTACTGAGCCGGATAGCTGAGCAGGTCGGCGCAGAGGGAGCCTGGAGCATCGAGCTCTAGCCCTCAAGCCGAGAGGTGGGGCGGCCGCCACCCCGGAGTGGCCGCCCATATCCGGCAGAGGAGTGCATCATGAGCGACAAGGTCTACATATTCGACACTACGTTGCGCGATGGTGAGCAGTCACCGGGCGCAAGCATGAATACCGCCGAGAAGCTCGAGATCGCGCGCGAGCTGGTGCGACTTGGCGTGGACGTGATCGAGGCCGGTTTTCCGGTCTCCAGCCCAGGTGATTTCGAGAGCGTCAGGGCCGTGAGCGATGAGGTCGGTGATGCCGTGGTGGTATGTGCGCTTTCACGCGCCGTGCCCAACGACATCACCATCGCGGCGGACGCGCTTGCCAACGCCGCCCGCCCGCGGATCCATACCGGCATCGGCGTGAGCGAGAGCCATCTGCGCGACAAGCTCCGCATCACCGGCGATGAGGCTGTGGAGCGCGCTGTCGCTGCGGTCAAGCTGGCGCGCGGCCTGGTGGGCGACGTGGAGTTCTATGCTGAAGACGCCGGTCGGGCCGAGCCGATGTTCCTTTATCGGATGATCGAGTCGGTCATCGCGGCCGGTGCCACCGTCGTGAACATCCCTGACACCACGGGCTACACGTACCCGGAGGAGTTCGGCGCGCTTATCGGCGGCCTGTTCGAGCACGTGAACGGTATCGAGAACGCCATCGTCTCCGTGCACTGCCACAACGACCTGGGTATGGCGACAGCGAACTCGCTCGCGGGAGTGAAGGCGGGCGCCCGCCAGATAGAGTGCACGATCAACGGTATCGGCGAGCGCGCCGGCAACACCTCGCTTGAGGAAGTCACGATGGCGCTGCGCCAGCGGAGCACATATTTCGGCATCGATACCACGATCAACACCAAAGAGATCATGCGCGCGTCCCGTCTCGTCAGTACGATCACGGGTATCGTCGTGCAGCCGAACAAGGCGATCGTCGGCGCCAACGCGTTCGCGCACTCCTCGGGGATCCACCAGGACGGCATCTTGAAGGAGCGCTCCACCTACGAGATCATCGACCCCGCTGACGTGGGCGTTGGCGGCTCGAGCATCGTTCTGACCGCGCGCAGCGGGCGGCACGCGCTGCAGCACCGGCTCAACGAACTCGGGTTTGAGCTTCCGGAAGGTGAGTTCGAGCGCGTGCACGCCGCGTTCCTCGAGCTTGCCGACAAGAAGAAGGAAGTCTACGACGAGGACCTTGAAGTCCTGGTCGGTGAGTCGGAGCGTACGCTGGACGAGGTCTACCATCTGGCGCAGGTCCACTTCACGAGCGGCGAGCCGGGTATCCCCACCGCGACTGTGGAGCTTGTCACGCGTGACGGCGAGCATCTGATCGACTCCAGCCACGGTACCGGCCCGGTCGACGCTGTCTACAAGGCCATCAACCGCATAGTGGAAGTGCCCAACGAGCTCTCCGAGTTCTCGGTCAAGGCCGTCACCCGCGGTATCGACGCCCTTGGTGAGGTCACGATCCGCGTGACCAGCGATGACGGTCGGGTCTTCACCGGACGCGGCGCGCATAGTGATATCATCGTCGCCTCTGCAAAGGCGTACACCAACGCTCTCAACAGGCTGCTCGTCAGCCAGAAGCCCACGATCTCCGAGGAGCTATAGCATGCCCAGACCCATGACCATCACCGAGAAGATATTCGCGGCTCACGCCGGAGTCGACGAAGTCGAGCCGGGGCAGCTCATCAACTGTCAGCTCGATCTCGTCCTGGCAAACGACGTCACGACCCCCATAGCGATCAGGGAGTTCCGCCGTATCGGTGTCGATCATGTGTGGGATGCCGACAAGATCGCGCTCGTTCCGGACCACTACACGCCCAACAAAGACATCAAGTCTGCCGAGCAGGCCAAGATGATGCGCGACTTCGCCCGGGAGCAGAAGATCTCGCACTACTACGAGATCGGGTGCATGGGCGTAGAGCACGCGCTCCTTCCCGAGCAGGGCGTTGTGGGCGCCGGCGATGTCATCATCGGCGCGGACAGCCACACCTGCACGTACGGCGCCCTCGGTGCCTTCGCCACCGGCGTGGGTTCCACTGACGCCGCGGCAGGCATGGCTACCGGCGAGGCGTGGTTCAAAGTGCCTGCCTCCATCAAGTTCGTGGTGGACGGCGAGCTGGGCCCGTGGGTCTCGGCAAAAGACATCATCCTGCACATCATCGGGCTCATCGGCGTGGATGGTGCGCTGTATCAGGCGATGGAGTTCTGTGGTTCCACGATCGACGCGCTCAGCATGGAAGGCCGCATGACCATATGCAACATGGCCATCGAGGCGGGCGGCAAGTCCGGCATCATCGCAGTTGACGACATCACACGCGAGTACATGGAAGGCCGTACCGAGCGTCCCTGGACCGAGTACTTCTCGGATGAGGATGCCACCTACGCGGCCGTCTATGAGATCGATGCCGCCCAGATCAAGCCCACCGTGGCGTTCCCGCATCTGCCGTCCAACACACGCAACGTCGAGGACTCCCGCGATGTCTGGGTAGACCAGGTCATCATCGGCTCCTGCACCAACGGTCGCTTGGAGGACTTGCGAGTCACGGCGGAGATACTGAAGGGCCGCAAGGTCCACGAGAACGTGCGTCTGATCATCTTGCCTGCAACGCAGAAGATCTACCGGGATGCGATGCACGAGGGCCTGTTCGACATCTTCCTGGACGCCGGCGCCGCCGTGTCCACCCCGACGTGCGGACCGTGCCTTGGCGGACACATGGGCATCCTTGCGGCGGGAGAGCGTGCAGTGGCCACGACAAACCGCAATTTCGTCGGCCGGATGGGTGATCCCACAAGCGAGGTGTATCTGGCCTCGCCGGCGGTGGCTGCCGCGACCGCGGTGGCCGGACATATCGCGCTCCCTGAGGACCTGGAGTAGCACCGACCGTCCGCGTTTAGGGTGCTTTAACTGACGCCTCGAAGTGGAATAGACCTGTTGACCTTCTCGCAGGGGTGCACGCGTGGAGAGCCGTTGAGGCCGTCTTCGCGTTGTCGCGCCTCCTGTGCGAGGACAACAGGAGGACGTTCATGTCTGACTTCGAACCAGTGGTCGCCGATGTAGAGCAGGTCCCGGCGCGTGCCCGGCACAGAGGGGTGTTTC
>JBFHJN010000086.1:0-7963 GCA_041595875.1 Coriobacteriia bacterium | reverse complement strand
TGCAGCTCCCTTGCGCGTTCGATCTGGGCTGTGATGCCGGACATGACCGCCTGGGTCATGTCCGCGACTCGCTGTTTGCGACCGCCCTCGGTGAAGGACCGGGGATAGATCGGTTCGCCGTACACAACGGTCACACGACGAAGTCGGGGAAGACGCTTGCCTTTGGGCATGACCTCCTGCGTGCCGAGACACGCCGCCGGCACGACCGGGACGTCAGCGCGCATCGCGATGAACGCCGCGCCTCCGTGCGCCTCTCCAAGGGCTTCGGGATCCTCGCCGCGCGTGCCCTCCGGGAATATGCCCACCAGGTCGCCGTCTTTCAGGTACTTCGTGGCGGTCTCTATGGCGGCGCGATCCGCGCCGCCGCGGTTGACAGGAAATGCCCACAGGCGAGGCAGCATCCATCCCAGAAGGCGGCTGTCCCATAGCTCTCGCTTCGCCATGAAGTGGATAGGTCGGGGAGCCCCGCACCACAGGAGGATCGGGTCCATGTGAGAGATATGGTTGCCCGCGATGATCGCACCATCGGCCGGGACATTCTGCTCGTCGTGGATGCGCACCTTGAACGCCAGCAAGAAGAGCCGTGCCAAAGTGGGTCGCAAGATCTTGCCGAGCGTCTGGTTCATCGGACTCCCCTGACCAGCTCGACGACTCGCTGTGCGACCTCCTCGATGCTCATCCCTGTCGTGTCGAGCTCGATCGCATCGTCAGCCACGGCAAGGGGGCTTGCCTCACGCTGGGAATCCACCGCGTCACGTCGATCCAGACCCTCCCGGACCGTGGAGCTCTCCACGGCATGCCCCGCATCCGAGAGCTCATAATGCCTGCGACGAGCACGCTCTTCTGCGGAAGCCGTGAGATAGAGTTTCATCTCGGCATCGGGGAACACCACGGTGCCGATATCACGGCCTTCCACGACAGCGTTGTCTCCGCCCGCAAGGCGTCGCTGCTGCGCGACCATGGCGGTGCGCACTTCCGGGACGCGAGCGACAAGGCTGACCGCAGCGTCCACCTCTGGCGTGCGTATAGCCACCGTGACGTCGAGTCCGGACACCCAGACAGCGCTTTGCACCGGGTCTCCCTCTTCGTAGCTGAAAGTCACCGGCTCGTTGGCCGCCAGTTCGGCGAGCGCGTCCGCATCATGCAAGTCGACCTCACGCCGGATAGCGAGTGCCGCGATGGCGCGGTACATCGCGCCGGTATCCAGGTAGTGGTATCCCAGTCTCCGGGCGACGGTCTTGGCGACCGTTGACTTGCCGGAGGCAGCGGGACCATCTATTGCCACGATCATGTGCTGCTCTCTTCTATCAGGCGTTGACGCAAGGATTCTAGCACGGTCGTCTGTCGCGAGTGCCCGGTTCTTACTCGGTGGCCGAGAGTAGCAGAGCCTGAAGATCGCCCACGAAGCCGGGATAGGACACGTCGACCGACTCGAAGCGATCGATGGACACCGGGCCTGTGGCAATGAGAGCTGCTACCGTGTAGGCCATTGCGAGTCTGTGGTCGCCCAGCGAATCCAGCTCTGCAGAGCCCAGCGCGCACGGGCCATCCACCTCAAGCCAATCATCGCCGGTCCGTACCGTGCAGCCCAGCGCCGTCAACGCATCCGCCACAGCGGTCAGCCTGTCAGACTCCTTGACGCGCAGTTCTGCGATATCCTCGAAGCGCGTCGTTCCCTCGGCGGCGCTGGCAACGACTGCAAGCACCGGGATCTCGTCGATAAGAGACGGGATCTCCTCGGCGGATACGGTAGTGGAGTGCAGCGGAAGGCCTCCCCGGACATGCAGGGTGCCCACCCGCTCGCCGCCGCTCTCTTCGCCAAGGTCCACGCCCACGTTGGCGCCCATGCGCGCCAGGACCTTCAGAAAACCGGTCCTGGTGGGGTTCACGGCGACATCAGGCAACGTGATGTCGCTGTCCGGGACCAAGACACCCGCAGCCACAAGGAAGGCTGCCGAGGAGGGGTCGGCCGGGACGGCCACGTCTGTGGCGGTCAGATACGCCGGGCCGTCGACCCAGGCGCTGTTGGCCGCGGCACCCGTCCCTACCGGGACGCCGAAGGCGGGAAGCATCCGTTCAGTGTGATCTCGGCTCGCGCCGGGCTCGATGATCAGCGTGCGGCCTTCGGTCCGGATCCCTGCGAGGAGCAGGGCGGTCTTGACCTGGGCGCTTGCGATGTTCAAGTGATGCTCGGTGCTCTTGAGCAGTCCGCCGCGGACGCTGACGGGCAGCAATCCGCCGCGGGTCTCGAACTCGGCACCCATCTTCTCTAGCGGCTCGGTGACGCGCCCCATCGGACGGCGGGACAGCGACTCGTCTCCCTGCAAGACCACATGGCGGTCCCAGCCAGCCAGCACCCCCAGGAGCAGTCTGGCGGTGGTGCCGCTGTTTCCGCAGTCGATCGCCTCAAGCGGCTCCCGGGGACCGTCGCCACCCCAGCCTGTGACCTCCAGCTCAAGACCGGTCGCGCCCTGTCCGGTCTGCGTCACCTGCGCCCCAAGGGCTGTGACAGCGTCCATCGTGGTGCGCACATCGGCGCTGTCCAAGACGCCCCGGAGGTGCGAGGTACCCTGCGCCATCGCCGAGAAGAGCACCGCCCGGTGCGATACGGACTTGTCACCGGGAACGCGGACCTCACCTGTGAGCGGAGCTGTGGCGGGCTTGGCGTGGTACTTCATTTTTCAACACCCTCCTCAAGCGGACGCAACTGCGGATGGAAGCCGCGCTGCTGCAGCCCCCGCATCAGACCTTCCACATCCCCCTCGTCGGTAAGCACAAGACGCAGGACTGCCGCGTCTTCAGACTGATGGTCGATCTCGATGTCCTCGATATTGCATCCCGCCCGACCTACCGCGGTGGTCACCGAGGAGATCACCCCGGGACGGTCGCTCACAGGCAGTGAGAGCTCGGAAAGCCGGCTTGTGGCCGGAACCCACTGTGCCGGGATCGCTCGGCGAACGTCGGCCGCCCCGGCGAGCCACTGCTGGATGCCACTGGCATCTCGCGTGGAGACGAGCTGCTCGAATCGGGCGATGACCTCTCGCAAGCCGGCCAGACCGGAGGTCACCGCATCCGCGTTGTCCATGCAGATGCCGGTCCATAGCTCCGGGCTTCCCGCAGCGATCCTGGTCATGTCCTTGAAGCCTCCCGCGGCCAGGCGAAGCAGGTCTTCTCCGCCCTCAGCGGCGCGCTGGCTCGCAAGCTCCACGAGTGCGGCTGCGGCCACATGCGGGACGTGGCTGATTATGGCCACCGCGTCATCATGGGCGGCAGGCTCCACAGAGACCACCCGGGCACCGAGCGAGGATACGAACGCGTGCAGGGCGGCGAACTCCTTGGCTCCTGCGGCACTGCCGGGTGTGAGCACGTAGTATGCGCCGTCGAACAGGTCGCCGCGTGCGGCATCGATGCCGCTGCGCTCCGAACCTGCCATGGGGTGACCGCCGATGAAGGTGAAAGCGGCCTCTTCGAGCTTCTCGGCAGTGTCTACCACCCGGGACTTCGTAGAAGCCACGTCGGTCACCACCCCGCGGTAACCGGCGCGGGCAAGCTCGGCCAGCCATTCGACCGTCCGGTCCACCGGGGTGGCGAGCACGATCAGATCGACCTCATCTCCCGAGAGCCAGCCGCTCTGAAGCGCTATATCGGGCTGCGCCGCCGCGTCGACCAGTCCGTGCTCCACAGCGAACAACAGCGTGTCAGGGTCGACGTCCACGCCGTAGATGACCGGCGCGGGATCGAGCCTGCGCGCGGCTGCCGCTATCGAACCGCCGATAAGACCGAGCCCGACGACCAGCAACGAGTCGAAGCTCTCGACTCCGCGTATGGGTTCAGCGCTCATGAGGAAAGACCCCACCCGTTGCCATCAAGATGGACCAGAGGCTCGATATCGCTCATGAGACGTGCGAAATCATCAGGTGTAAGGGACTGCGGTCCGTCACAGCGCGCGTGCTCCGGATCGATATGGACCTCCACCATCAGCCCGTCGGCCCCTGACGCCAGCGCCGCTCGACACATGGGAGCTACCAGGTCACGACGGCCGGTGGCATGAGACGGATCGGCGATAACAGGTAGGTGCGTCAACTGCTTGAGCGCAGCCACCGCCGCCAGGTCGAGGGTATTCCGGGTGTAGGTCTCAAACGTCCGGATGCCGCGCTCGCACAAGATCACGTCGCGATTACCACCCTTGAGGATGTATTCGGCTGCCGAGAGAAGCTCTTCTATGGTGGCCGAGAGCCCCCGCTTCAGCAGGATAGGACGCTGCATCTTGCCGAGCTCCTCGAGCATCATGAAGTTCTGCATGTTACGGGCGCCCACCTGCAAGACGTCCGCATAGCTAGCCACCTTCTCGGCATCTCGCACGTCGAGAACCTCGGTGACCACCGGGAGCCCGGTGAGGCGACCTGCTTCGGCCAGCAGGCGAAGGCCCTCCTCGCCCATCCCCTGGAAGGCGTACGGGCTCGTTCGGGGCTTGTAGGCGCCGCCGCGAAGCATCGTGGCGCCGGAGGCCTTCACGGCCTCAGCGGTGCGCATCAGCTGCTCTTCGGACTCGATGGAGCACGGCCCGGCCATGACGGCGATAGTGC
Organism: Coriobacteriia bacterium; assembly: GCA_041595875.1. Lineage (GTDB taxonomy): Bacteria > Actinomycetota > Coriobacteriia > Anaerosomatales > Anaerosomataceae > UBA2279. The sequence goes on along the minus strand of JBFHJN010000086.1, from coordinate 3,377 downwards.
CACCGCCTATGGAAGAGCCCTGCACGGTGACGACGGTGTCTTCGGGCTGGAAGTCCCGGGAGACGAGCTTGTAGGGCTTCAGTACCCGGATGACCTGCTCTACACCGGGCATCCCCTCCATGTCGAGGGAGTAGATGACCTCACGGTCACCGATGACGCCGATGATGGTCTTGACCTCGCCGTCGGACAGGTGCGCCTCGGCTCCAGCCTCATGCAACCTGGTGACGACGTGGTCGACCTCTTGCTGGGATGCGTGATCACGCATGATGACGAGCATGTTCCCTCACTCCTTCACAAGCGCGACTGCGCGCGCCGGTCAGCGGATGTCGATGGCCGCTGTGGAGCCGGGCTAGATAGAGCCAAGCCGCGCAGCGACCGCTTCAAGTGCCGCGATCGTCATGAACGTGTCCTCGGGAGTACCAATACCCACTCGCAGAGCGGGAGCGTTTCCGAAGTCACGCACGATCACGCCCTCCTCAAGAAGGGCCTCGAACACTTCGACCGGTCGGTCCGTCATGAAGTAGACGAAGTTGGTCTCGGAAGGCACATACGAGACGCCGAGCCGATCGAAGCACGAATACAGATAGACCTTCTGTTCCTGGTTCTCCTGGCGGCGTCTGCGCACCTCGGCATGGTCATCAAGCGAGTAGTACGCGGCGATCTGAGCGACCGTGTTCACATTGAACGGCTCGCGCACCTTGTCGATAGCGCACGCAAGCGGCTCCGGCATGAAACCGTACCCGATCCGCAGTCCTGCAAGCGAGTAGATCTTGGAGAACGTCCTGGTCACAACCACAGGCCGCTCACCGTCGAACCAGTCGAGGCCGTCGGGATAATCAGCGTCCGTCACGAACTCGAAGTAGGCTTCATCGATGACGACGACCACGTGTGGCGGCACGGCGTCCATGAACCGGGCGAACGCCTCGCGGCCGTAGATCGCGCCGGTGGGGTTATTGGGATTGCACAGGAACACGAGCCGGGTGCGCTCCGTGATCGCGGCGAGGATCGCATCAAGATCGTTGGCAAAAGCGCCGTCAAGCGGCACCTGCACGTGTGTGGCGGCGAACATGTCCGCGACCATCTTGTAGACGATGAACGACGGCCACGGGTAGACGATCTCGTCTCCGGGCCGGATGAGCACTTGGGCGAGCAGTCGCAGCAGCTCGTTGGAGCCGTTGGAGACCACTACCTGCTCGAAGGGAACACCGTGGATGTCCGCGAGCTTGTGCCGCAGAGCGCTGACGCCACCGTCCGGGTATCGGTTCATCCTGGGAAGGACGGCTTTCATGGCCTCGATGGCCATGGGCACGGGACCGCAGGGGTGCTCATTGCTGGAGAGCTTGAGGACCACGTCCTTGCCGGAGCGCTCGCGTACCTGGCTCGCGCGCAGCCCGGGGGCGTACGGTGCGAGCGGTGCAAGGTCGGGGCGGATGATCTCATCCCAAGACATAGTGCCTCCTCGGCGGCTCAGAGGTTGACGAGGATTGTCCCGCAGCAAGCACCGGGACGCAAGCGCTCAGACGATCAGGTCCGGACTCACACCGAATTGATGCAGTCCTACCCAGTCGCCGTCCACAGTCAGTGACACCGCGGTGGCGTTGGCTATCGTGAAGCGCACGACGGCCTGTCGCGGCACACCAAGCCACAGATGCAGCAGCGCGCGCACGATGCCGCCATGAGCGACGACGAGCGTACGACCTGGCTGACGCACGATGTCTTGAGCCACGACGCTCACGCGAGCGACGAACTGCTCCCAAGTCTCGCCGACAGGGACAGAACCCGGCTTGGGCTCCAGCCACAGGTGATCTGCCGAGAGGTTGAGCGCTGTCATCTCGGCGTAGGTCATACCTTCTGCAAGTCCGAAGTCGACCTCTCTGAGCTCCTCTCGGACTATGAGGGGCACACCGCAGCCCGCCACGGGAGTAGCGACGTCGAGCGCCCGGTGCAACGGAGAGGAGTACACGCGGTCGGGGCGCCACTCCCCCAGCCCGACGATGAGATCAGCGGCCTGTCGTGCGCCCAGCTCCGTGTAGGGCGACTCGCCATGCCCTACGAAGCGTTGCGTGATGTTGGCTTCTGTCTGAGGATGACGTACGAGCAGTATGCGTGCGGTTTCCATCTACGCTCCAACCATCGCAGCGAAGACCAGGACGGCCGTCTCGACCAGCAGGATGCCGGCTCCAAGCGTGTCGCCGGTGATACCACCTACCGTGCGGGCCAGGAATCGCGGGACCAGCAACGCCAGGACCACACCGAACACCACAACCGCCAGACGCGTGACCGAGAAGAACGCCAGGATCCCGATAGCGCTAAGCGCCGCGACAACGACCTCGCTGGCTCGCGGTGAGCCGGCAACCGAAGCGCCAAGGCCGTCGGCACGCGCAGGCGTGAGCGTCCATGAGGCGATGGTCGCTGACAGCCGTCCAAAGACCGGTGCGGCGACAAGCGCCCACCACAGGTGCGACTCCAGCAATGCGGCCACCGAACTGACCTGCAGAAATGCAACGAGCACCACCCCGATGATCGCGAAGGCGCCGCTGCGGGAGTCCCGCATGATCTCCAGCCGCCGCGATGGCGAGGACCCACCCCAGATGGCGTCAGCGGTATCCGCGAGGCCGTCCCAGTGCAGCAGACGGCTTGCCACCGCCCATGCCGCGACGATGAGCACTGCGACCACGACCGTCTGCAGTGTGGACGTGTCGAACAGCGACATGACCCACGCCACGCCAACAGCCACCGCGCCCATGATCCAGCCTACCCACGACAGCCAGGCGGTGGGACGGGCGTCCTCACGAACGCTACCGACCGGGAAGAGCGTCAACAGACCGATGGCGCTGCGTATGTCGGCTATCGGATGCATCTACTCTTCTCGGTCACTCACACCGGCATCAGCAAAGGTAGCCATACCGCTCATGACCTTGCACGAGGCTTCCATGACGCCCATTGCCAGCGCCGCGCCCGTACCCTCGCCCAATCGCATATCGAGCTCCAAAACGGGCTTGAGCGCAAGCGCTTCCAAGATCGCTGTGTGCCCCGGCTCGACCGAGCGGTGCGAAGGGAACGCGTACGCAGCACATGCCGGACAGATGCGCGTGGCTGCGAGCAACGCGGCTCCGGAGATGAACCCGTCCGAGACCGAAGCGATGCCGGCAGCGGCCGCGCCGATGAACACTCCGGCCATCGCAGCGATCTCCAGTCCGCCAACTGCGGCCAGCACGCCTAGCGCATCCAGCTCCGAGACCGCGTTGACGTCGAGCGCGCGAGCGATGACCTCGGCCTTATGCGCGACCCCCGCATCATCCAGTCCGGTTCCCCTGCCCACGACATCGGCCGGATCCAGCCCCGCGTAGGCCGCAGCGAGGGCCGAGGCGGCAGTG
>JBFHJN010000085.1:0-8092 GCA_041595875.1 Coriobacteriia bacterium | reverse complement strand
GGGCGCGGAGGACCTCACCGCCGTTTCCGAAAGTGGTGACACCGTCCTCGACGGTGGGTCGACCGACGGTGGGCGCGACATCACCGCCACGGCCGGGCAGACCATTCGCGCGGGACCCAGCAACACAGGCGACCTGTCGACTGTCGCTGGCGAGCTGACCGCAACAGGTACCTCGACCAGCTCGTCATACAATTTCTCCGCTGGCGACCAGCACGCCTTCCTGATCTACGCGCTGATCGACGCCTCGGGCGCACCGCCGCAGAACGTCGCGGTCAACCCGGCCGTGGAGACCGACGCGGCGCAGGCCGTCGCGCTGCAGGCGGCACTCGTCGCGCCGATCGCGGTCGCAGCCGAGACCGACAGCGCCGAAGCGATTACCGTCCAGGCCGCCACCGTCGCATATGCGCGGGTGTCGTGGGTGGAGTTTGAGACTCCCGGCCTGGCGAGCCTGACCGCAGTCGTCGGTAGAGCACGCGAGACCGACGTCGCACTCGCGATCCCACGGGCGCAGGTCATCACGCTCGACGCCGCCATCGAGGCTGACGCCGCACAGGTGGTCACCGTCGTCATCAGTGCGCAGGTCGCTGCGGCCACCGAGGCCGACGCAGCACTGGCGTTGGCCGTCGCACTGTCGACCACGCTCGCGCCGGCACTTGAACTCGACGCAGCCCAAGCGGTGGCAGCCGCCGTCACGCTTGCGATCGGTGCGGCGACCGAAAGCGACACTGCCCAGGACGTCGTTGTCGCCGTCGGCAGCGTTGTTGCGGTGGGGACCGCCAGCGAGGGTGACAGCGCCGAGGCCATCACCGCCGTCACATCGGCGGTCGTCGCCGTGGGTGTCGCGACCGAGTCCGACGAGGCGCTGGCGCTAGGCACGGGGACCGGGCTGTTCGTCGCGGTCGGCGCCGCGGCCGAGACCGACGAGGCACGCACGCTGGGTGTGGCGCCGACATTCGCCGCAGTGTTGGGTGTCGCGACCGAGTCCGACGAGGCGCTGGCGCTAGGCACGGGGACCGGGCTGTTCGTCGCAGTCGTTGGCGCCACAGAAATCGATGCCGCACAGACGATCACGGTCCAGGCCGGTGGGGTGGTGGTCGCGCTCGGCACGGCGACCGAGACCGACACGGCACAGACAGTCACGAATCGACTGTCGACAGCCATCGGGGTCGGCGCCGAGGTCGACAACGCCGAGACGATCCCAGCGCTGCAGGGGCTTGTTGTCGCGCTCGGACCGGCGATCGAAGCCGACGCCGCACAGACGATCGTGCCCGCAACCGGCGGCATTGCCGCGCCGATCGCCACGGCGGTCGAAACCGATGCGGCGCAGGGCATCACTTCGGGCTTGGCGCTGCCGGCGGCACCGGCACTGGAAGCGGATCTGGCGATTGGCCTCGCACTGGCCACCGGTCCGGTCACCGTACTGGTCGATGTGGCCACCGAGGCCGATAGCGCTGGTAGCGCCAAGGCGGCCGGCGGGTTCGGCAAGATCGCGACCTGGGTCGAGTCGACCCGTCCCGACCGCTGGTCGGGCTCGATCCGTCCAGATCCCTGGGCGGGCTCGACGCGCCCGGACCGCTGGGGCCAGACCGTGCGTGCCGACGCCTGGTCCAACACGACACGGCCCGACCAGTGGGTTGGATCGGCGCGCCCCGATCGCTGGGCGACGACCGTCCGACCCGACCACTTCTTCGAGACCGTGTTCTACAGGGAAGGAACCACTGTGGCGTTGACATTCGTTGCGCTTGGCCCGTACACGCAAGGTGAGATCCCCGAGCCGTTGCTGATCCGGGTCCTGGAGACCCGTCGCGATGACACGACCGCCGGCATGCAGTTGTTCAACCAGGTGCCGGCGTGGACCGCGACGGTGTTCATCGACGGCCCCGACGGCACGCCGATCGTGTCGGGACGCGCCGTGACCATCCTCGACCCAGGACAATTGACGACGCTGTACCCCAACGATTTCACCGGAGCCGAGGACGGCTGGCTGCGCATGAACTGGGCCAACGGTGACCTCGACGTGTTGTCATCGTCGGCGCCTGGCGACTACGAGGTCCAGATCAAGCTGGACAACGGTACGCTGCGACTCAAGTCGGTCGACGTGTGGCGGCCCGAGGTCAACGACGCGCCCGCGGCTGCGGTGGGAGCGTGATCGCCGATGCCGGGTAGCTCGACCTACGCCAGCGGGGAGCAGCCCACCCTGGGCGTCGCCGACCCCACAACCCTGCAGCCGTGGCAGGCGCGCGCACGCTACCCCGAGGTCGCGCATCGCGACTCGCGCGAAGAGATGGTCGTCGACGTCAGCGGCCCGCTGCCGCTGGCGGGCACGCTCGTCGACATCGGCGTCGAACACCGCGAGACCAACCTGCGACGCTGGGAGACCGCGTACTGGCAGCACGTCGACGGTCGCCATGGCGTCTGTGCGACACTGTTGGGGGTTGGGAATCTTCGGTTGCGACCAGGCTGGTACGCCGTCCTGGTACGACCGACCGTCACGGGGCAGCAGCCGATTCTGCGTGCTGGGCGACTCATCGTCGAGTAGTCAGTCCACGCCTGAGGGGCAAGCAAGGATTGATCGTGGGAGCCTATGAGCCGGTGGTTCGATCAGGAAGCCCGCCAGACATGGCTGTTCATCGTCGGCGTCGCGGGTTTCGTGTATCTGCTCGTGTGGTTCCCTCCTGACCGAGACCCCTGGCCGTTTGTCGTGCTGCTCGCGGGGATGCTGGGAATACCGGCGTTCATTCAGGCTGATCGTGCGATCAATGGCGCCAAACCCTCAGAGCCCGCCAATCGGAAGAGCCCCAATGATCCGCAAGCTTGACGAGCTGGTGCAGACCTACCCCCTGACCGCAACCTGGCTGGTCCTGGTCGCGGTCACGTTCGGCGTCGTGATCCTACTGACATGAACGTCGTCACCCGCGCGTACCAGCACCGGCACTCGCGGCTAATCGGGATCATCGGCTTCGTTGTCGCGGTCAGCCTGGCGTTGGCCGCGTACAGCGACGCGCTGCGGCGCATCGCGGACAACCAGCGGCGCATCATCGCCCAGCAGGCACAGATCGACATGGAAGCAGAGGCGCGCAGCCGGCTGGTCTGCAAAACGGCGGCGAACAACCTGGCCGCCTTCCGAAAGGCCATAGCGGTGCTGGAGGACGCCGCACCCAGCGACTCGGTGTGGGCCGACCCTGACGTCAGCGCCAGTCTCGAACGCGTGCTCGCCGTGCCTCTGGAGTGTGCGCCCCTACTGGAGCCTCCCGACCGCTAGCTGTATACTCCGGTTCGTGAATGGAGCCCCCCCCGCCTCCGCTCATGCGAAAGACGCCCCCCGTGGTCCCCGCGCCGAGGACCATGGGGGGCTTTCTTGTTTCACGTGAAACGCTCAGTCGTCTTCCGTGGCGGGGCCAGGGGCCGGCACGCTGGTCATCACCTTCTGCAACGCCCGTATCTGCGAGTCGCTGAGTGCGCGGGACAACCGTGGCTGGGGTCGCTGACTGGACAGTTCCTCAACGCGGGCGCGGAGCTGGCCGATCTCGCGATTGGCCTTGCCGTGCGCCTCTTTGGAGCGCGACAGCTCTCCCAGCAGGTCCTCCAACCGCTCGTTGAGCTGTGAGATTTGACGCTGAGCCTTGCGCTGCTCGTTGCGGGCAAGCGTCAGCTCGCCCTGCAGCCGCTCCGCGTCGCTGCGCATGCGCGAGGCTTGCCACTCGGCGCGCTCCAGCTCGGCCTTTGAAACGCTGTCGTCGGCGGCGAATGCACGCTCGATGACCTGGTCGAGCAGGCTGGCGGCCAACGCTGGCGCCAGCGCGTCGAAGTCGACCCCCTCGACGGGCGTGACAGCCTCGTCCTCGTCCTCGTCCTCGTCCTCGTCCTCGTCCTCGTCCTCGTCCTCGTCCTCGTCCTCGACGTCCTCAGTTGGCTCGTGTGCCTCGTCGACGTCCTCGTCGGGGGTCGGGGCAGCGTCATCCTCCTGCGGCGCCTCAGCGTCGTCCTGAGCGTCTTCATCGGGTCGCAGTACGTCGGCCACGACGTGCTCGATAACTGCGACGTCGTAGGTCGCGCCCTGGTCGCCGTGCTTGGCGTGGAACTCTGCCAGCGCGATGCGCCCGGCGGGCGTCAACCGGATGGTCCGGCGGTCGATCTGGTGCAGCAGGCCGTCGCGGTTGACGGCCATAGACAAGGCCATCTCAATCGAGCCGCGCGTGCCGATGCCGAAGGCATCCTGTACCCGCTGGGGTGCGTTGGTGATGATGAGCTGACGGACCGCGCCCTGATTGACACTGACGGTCTGATTGGCCTGCTCGGCGACATAGCCGAGGATGGCGGCCTTCACGGCCCCCTGTGGTGCTGTTGCCTCAGGCATGGTGTGGGGTCCTCCCTGTGAATGATGCCTGTCCTTGGCCACTAAGACTATCAGTTTTCCGGCCGCTGTCAATTTCGGCCAGGACGCCCCCACTGGTTCGCCCCAGGCGGGCTTGGTGTAGAATCGGACGTATACGTACAGCCAATCGCAAACACAACGGACCGAGATGTACCAGCACGAAAAGCAACCAGGAGTAGTGACGACGATGCCGACCGATTACGCCGCCACCGCGACCTGGGAGGGAGCGCCACATGCTGGCGACATGCCGATTTCGCTGGACCGATTCATCGACGTCTTGAAGTGGCCCGACGGCACGCCGATCGATGAACACACGGCCTACACGTGGTCGGCACGCGGTGTGCTGCCGGTCCACGATGGCGTCAATGGACGCAGTCGCTACTGGTGGCAATCGAAGATCGTGGCATGGTGGCTCAACCGGCGACCCGAAGAGGATGATGGGGATGATGTTGCCGCCTGACGCGATGTGCTAGCGTCTCTGTCAACAACTGCATAACCATCGCACTGGAACCGACAGATTCACCCCGTCGTTGCGAACTCCAGTGTGATGGAAACACCAAGCGAGGTGTCGCCGCTCCGGCCCGCAGGAGCAGCGACACCTCGCTTTTTGCGTTGGTGGCCGACGGGTCGCGGTCGGTGCGGGCCACGCGTGCGACCCGCCGGCACCTCTGTCACAGTAGTGGATCGCCGTCGACGGTGATCGTGGTGATGCCCGCGGCGGCGGCACGCGTCGCGCAGTCACACGTGCCGATCGAGTTGACGATCGGGCCGTAGGAGAACGCCACGCACAGGTCGCCACCATTGTCGACCATGCGTTGGTTGCGGATCGGACCGGCGGCACGCCCGAGCTGGTCCCACTCGGCGACGAATCGTTCGATGCGATCGCTGAGCACCGGTCGCAGGCGTCGGTAGACGATGGGGTCGATGCCCGTCTTGCAGTCACCGACCGACGCGTGTGTCATGCCCGACACCAGCAGCCCGTCGACGACGGCGTGCACGAACGTCGTGTCGTCAGATGGCCAGTCGCGCGAGCCCGTGAAGATGACCTTCACGCCGGTTCGTCCTCCGTGCGATGCGCCAGTGCCTTGCGCAGACGCGCTGCCTCGGCTGGCGTCAGGACCACCATGTCGGTGTGGGGCCTGCCACGCAGCCAGTTCCAAGCGCCGAGCAGGCGTTGACGCCAACCGAAGTGGCCGGTCATGGCGTTGCCGCGCGTGCCCTGCGACCACATGCACAGCTCGACGAACTGGTCGTCGGGGTCGTGCCAGACCGTGATCGCGTCGGTGCCGCAGTCACACCAGATCACTTCGTCGTACTCCATCACGCGGCCTCCACTTGTTCCTCGGCCGCGGCGAGCGCCTCGTCGAGTCCGTGCAGCTCGGGGAACTTTTCGGCGCCCGTGCCGCCTGCCTTGAAGCCGAGGTTTTCAATCACGCGGCCCTCGCGCCAGGCGTTCCATGCCTTGATCATGACCGCGCCGATCAGCCACGTACGCGGGCGCTTGCGCCCTGCCGAGATCTGCACGCTGCGCATGCACCACTGCCGCAGCACCCAGCGGGGGTCGGTGCGCTCCAGTCCGACCCCGGATGCCACGCCCTCGAAGAACGCGTCACGGTCGGCGGGGTTGATCATCCCGGTCAGGTAGTACAGCGCGGCCACCAGCGAGCGCGGTGCGCCGAAGATGGCGACATCGGTGCGATGGGAGACCGATACGGCCTGCTCCAGTCCGGGGTGCCCCTCAAGGAACGCGAGCAACTGCTGGACTGTTTCCTTGTCGCGGTGGGGCCGCATGTCGCGGTGGCGCAGATAGCGAAATGTCCAGCGCAGTGCCGCCGCGAGGTTGTTGGCGTCGGTCTTGCCGTTCATCACCAGCATGTCCGCGACGGAACGCTTCGTTCCGGTGTCGACGGTTTCCTCCGCGCGTGGTGGCGCGCCCCAGCCGACCACCAGCGGCACGGTCACGCCAGACATGACGATCGCGCGCAGGCGGTGCTGGCCGTCGATGAGGTGCTGCTGCTCATCGCCGAAGCGAGCGGGGTCAACCGAGAACTTGATGGACTCGAAGTTCAATCGCCACTCACCACGGGACATGGCGGCGGCGAACTCTTCGGTTTTGCGCTTCCGCTCTCGGCGCTGCACACGATGTCCGCCGCTGGCGTCATGACCCATGGTCTCCAACCACTGGGCCGCCAGTTCTGGCGTGACCTGCACGATCTCGACTCGTGGTGTGGTCATGGACTTGTCCTCCCGTACCGTCCTGTACCAAACGTACATCTCGGTCGGGACAAGCGCAATTCTTGCCATCCTTGGCCACGCCAAAGCCCCTCCCGTTGCCCCGGTCGTGCGGTGACCGGGGCTCGGGAGGGGCGGCGGGGGGCGATGCCCCTCGGACCCCGTCCGGGCCATGGAGTTGCACCCGTGCGCCGCCAGGCGGCGGGGGGCAGCGGCACGTGACGGCGCGTCGGGCGACCCGGACGGGGCGGTCGGTGGGAGGGGGAGGTCACCTGCGGCTACGTACCCTCCGTTGCCCCGGCAGCTACTCCCTCTGCCTGGCCCTCCCGACGACTACGCCTCGACGAGTGCCGGTTCATCCTGACGATCGAGGTCGGGATGGGTAGAGGCTGATGTGTGTGTGGTTGGCGCCACCCGCTGCGATGAAGTCTCGTCTGATGGCGCTGAACACACTGCCGACTCGATACGAACTCGGTGTGATTTCGGTCCCAGGTACATGGTCATCTCCCTTTCCCAGTTGCTCATGTCGCTGTCGCTTTGCGAGATCAACGGCGGCCTCCGTGATCTCGCGATCGCCGCCGGGCCGGTGTAGCTGTGCGTCGTAGTACACCTGCGCCCGCGCGATGCGCGCATCGATCTTGTCATCGACACTGGTGACGAGGCTCGCCACGCGGGCACGCCCAGCGCGCCAGCCATCGCGATGGCGCATCGCGTCACCGACGATCTCGACCGTGCCCAGCACCAGCTCATTGGCCGGATTGACGCGTCGTCTACTTGACCAGCCACGCGCAACGGCGTCGGTTGGCTTGTCGACCGCGTAGAAGCCGCACTCGCAGTCATCACCGGGTGCGGTGTGCTTGGGTACCGTGAATATCTGAAACGAGCAATCGTCGACCCACTCCGTCGTCTTCCCGTCGATACTGACCAGGACATGTGACCCTGTGGGCACGTAGCGCGCTCGGCTTTTACCGGCATGCGGGCAAGCGGCATCGTTGTAGCCCGACTGCCACAGCGTGCCCTGCTGTGGCGAGTACAGCTCGCCACGCCTACCGACGCGCCACAGTCGCCACGCGACCACGGGCATCGCGTAGTCCGGTACTTGCTGTGCCTGATCATCCGACACGAGCCTTCACCGCCTTTGCTCGTCGCTCGTCGTGCTCGGCCTCGTCGCGGATCTGCTGAAACTCGTCGAGCATGCGCTGCGCGCGGTGGCTACCCACACGTGCGTGCCAGGCGACGATCACCACCGCCGTGAGCAGATTGAACGCGGTACGAAACGACCAGCGTTCGCGTCGCTCGACCTGCCGCAGTGCGTACGCCAGTAGGAACGCGTCGAGTACGCGTGCGGTCATCATCCCCACGCCGGTCAGGATGCGGGCGTGCACGGTGGGTCGCTCCCACCACGACAGCGTGCCGGCGGCAGGATTCGAACCCGCGGCCTCATGATCCGTAGTCATGCGCTCTCTCCCCTGAGCTACGCCGGCC
>JBFHJN010000084.1:0-8148 GCA_041595875.1 Coriobacteriia bacterium | reverse complement strand
GACTCACGCACCATCACCTTCATGCAGTTGGACCAGATGCAGATCGAGCTCTTCTGGTACGCCCAGACCCCTCCTTCCATCCAGCACAGCGGCAAAGCACTCGGCTTTGTGCACTTCGCGCTGCAGACCAGCGACGTAGTGGGCGATCTGGCCGAGCTCAAAGCCAAGGGCCTCGTCCCTGCCGACGTGCAGGTCAACGACGTGCCGCCGGCCTTCAAGCTCGCCTTTATCCTTGACCCCGACGGGGTTGAGATCGAACTCATGCAGGAAGGCTGACACGTGCCCAAAAACTATCGTTTCCTCATCCTAGATGTGTTCACTGACACGCCGTTTTCCGGCAATCAGCTGGCGGTGTTCACCAACGCCACCGGCATGACCAGCCAGCAGATGCAGGCCCTTGCGCGTGAGATCAACTTCTCCGAGACGACCTTCGTGCTGCCGCCGGAGGCAGGCGGCGACATCCGCATGCGCATCTTCTCGCCGGTGCGCGAGTTCCCGTTTGCCGGGCATCCCACGCTTGGCACCGCGTTCGCCATTGCCGGCCCGCTGCAGTCCACGCTCATGCGTATCGAGACCGGCGCCGGCATCGTGCCGGTGCTGCTTGAGCGCGAGGGCGCCAAGATCGTCTTCGGCAGCATGCAGCAGCCAATCCCCACGGTGCGGCCGTTCGACGACGCCGCCGGGCTGCTCGCCGTCCTTGGCGTGAGCGCTTCGCAGCTGCCGGTGGAGGTCTACAGCAACGGCATCGACCACATCTTTGTGATGCTCTCCAGCTTTGCCCAGGTGGCTGATCTGAACCCTGACCTGGCGCGCCTGCAGGCCGCCGCCGGCGACGCGGGCGTGAACTGCTTCGCGCTGGAAGACGGCAAGGTCAAGACGCGCATGTTCTTCACCGACGTAGCAACAGGGGAGGACGCCGCCACGGGTTCTGCCGCCGGTCCGCTGGCCGTGCATCTGGCACGCCACGGCCTGGTGGAGTGGGGCACCGAGGTCGTCATCTCTCAGGGCGCCGAGATAGGCCGCCCCAGTACCCTCTACGCACGTGCCGAGGGATCTGCCGAGCAGATCACAAGTGTGGGCGTTGGTGGATGCGCTGTGGTGGTGGCTAAGGGCGAATTCCAGGTGTAGTCTGTTCCAGGGAGATTCTGCAAGTTCGGGGGCTGCATACTCGCGTATGCAGACTGCAGAATACGCGGGGTAGGTGCGCGGCCTGACGGCAGAAATGTGGGTTAGGTGAAGCAGTAATCATCGTGGGGGACGCGGGGGTGTCCCCAGCACTTGAATGGGAGGGGCGCAAGTGAAACTGATTCGCGTGGAAATCCACAACTTTCGAGGCGTGTTGGACGCAGACTTCAGCCTTCTTGACTACACGTTGCTGGTGGGTCCCAACAACTCGGGCAAGAGTACCGTGATCGATGCTCTGCGGGTGTTCTATGAAAAGGGAATCAAGTACAAACCCGCACACGATGCTCCCAAAGTGGGCAGCACTGAGAAGGAGTCGTGGATCGAGCTGACCTTCAGCCTCTCCGAGTCGGAGGATGAGTCCCTCGCAGACGAGTACAGGAACTCGGAACGCACGCTGGGCCTGCGCAAGTATCTAGTGTCAGTCGACAAGACGTGGTCTGCGGGGATGATCTACGCTCGGATGCCGCAAGGTGACCTCTGCGACAGTGCTTTCTACGGTGCGAAGAACGTTCAGAGCGGCAAGATTGGTGAGCTGATATTCATACCTGCTGTTAGCAAGGTCGACGACCATACCAAGATGACTGGACCGTCAGCGCTACGAGATCTGGTATCCGGCATCATGTCGAACGTAGTTGAGGGTAGCGAGGCATACGAAACTCTGACCGCAAGCGTGCAGACGTTCGCGGGCGGCGTGAAACAGATGTCGACCGAAGACGAACACTCACTTGCGGGATTCGAGACTGATCTGAATGAGCTGCTGGAGCCTTGGCACACTACATTCAGTCTGACCCTTGGGACGCCCAGTGCGGCTGATATCGTGAAGTCTATGGTCGACTGGACAGTCACTGAGGAGCAGTGCGGGTCGCCGCAAGACATTGATTACTTCGGCTCGGGATTCCAGCGACACTTCATCTACTCCCTGATCCGCCTCGGCGCGAAGTACATGCCCGCGAAGGTCTCGAAGAAGTCCAAGGACTTCACGCCACAGTTGAACCTGATCCTTTTCGAAGAGCCGGAGGCCTTCCTCCATCCGCCACAGCAGGAAGAACTCGCGCGGAGTCTCGTAACGATGACCGAGGCGGAAGCCTGGCAGGTGGTCTGCTCCACTCATTCGTCGCACTTCGTGAGCAGGAACATGGACCGGATACCCTCTGTAGTGCGGCTGCGCCGGTCTCAAGGAGTCGTCTCGGCGCACCAAGTTGATAGCGCAACCTGGGACAAGATCGTAGACGCAAATCAGGTAGTGAACGCGATTGCGGGAGAGTATCCCAAGCTCAAGAAGCATCTGACGGAAGACGACACCCAGGCGGAAATGGAAGCCGTCCGATACTCGCTGTGGCTGAATCCAGATCGAGCGAGCATGTTCTTCGCTAACCACGTTCTTCTGGTTGAGGGTCCCAGCGAAACTGCTCTTCTGTATCGGCTCCTCGATGACGGCCTGATTGAGCTTCCTGCCGGTGTCTGCGTCATGGACTGTCTTGGAAAACTGAATATCCATCGGTTCATGAACCTGCTGGGAGCGACTGCTGTAAGCCATTCGGTTCTACATGACGACGACCATGGTGCAAACTGGCATGCGGATGTGAATCGGCTCATCGCGAACTCAGCGAATGCATATACCGTTGGTGTCGCCGTCGTCCCTGGCAGCCTTGAGGAATACCTCGAACTACCTCCGGCCGGGTCCCCACATCGCAAGCCTCAGCATGTCATGTACTGCTACTCTCAAGGGCAGATTCAGAAGGCCAAGCTCCAGGAATTCTGTGACTTGACCAGTAGTTGTATGTGCTAAATCGGGTGAGCTGCAGCTGCTCACCTAACCCAGGTTTCGACCTGACAGAATGAGGCAAGCGAGCTACGCTCGATAAGCCGAGGCCTGGCGGCCTCATCTTGCAGGTCAAACCTAAGAACGTTAGATGTAGACCGCCCACAGCTAGTCTCGTATTCTCGAGCGCTGGCGGATGACTCATAGGGGGGGGCACCGCGGTGCAGCTGTCTGATACGTCATTGAAGGTCGCCAACTACCGTTGCTTTGGTGAAGCGCCCCAGGGCTTCGATCGTGTCCTGCCGGTGAACCTGATTATCGGTCGGAACAACACCGGCAAGTCCGCACTCATGGATGTTGTGGCGCATACCATCGGCGTGGCAAAAGGGTGGGATCGAGAGGACTGGCACGACAACAGGCCGCCGTCAATCCAGATGACCTTCCCGGCAGACACTGACGAGCTCAAGAAGCAGCTCAACCACAGCTGGCAACCCCAGGCGATGCGCAAACTCAAGGGCAGGCGGGCCACGACAACCGTTGTAGCCGCCAACAAGCGCAATCAAAAGCTCATTTCGATTGAAGATATCCCGGACTCGGAGTTGTCCGGATACTCGTTGCTGGCGCAACTGCAGCACCCCATGACAGGGATGAGCTTCCGACGTATTGCAGCCGAGAGGGACATCAAGCCCGAGAATATTGAAGGCTACCCGGAAGAGTCAGACTACCTGGCTCCGGATGGCTCAGGAGCCACAAGCTTGATGTGGATGGTCACCAACGATCGCGAATACGATAGCGCATGGGTGGAGGAGGAGCTTCGAGAAGAGCTCAACACTATCATCGCTCCCGACGCACGGTTCGATCGCATTGACCTCCAGTATGATTCGGACCAGAAGACCTGGGAGGTCTATCTGGACGAACCGACAAAGGGCCGGGTGTCTCTCTCGCGATCAGGAAGCGGGTTGAAGACAATCGTTCTCATTTTGCTGAACGTTCTGATCTGGCCGCGCGTTCAGAAGACGGCCGTTTCGCTGGATTCCTGCTGCATGGCTATCGAGGAGCCGGAGAACAACCTCCATCCCGCCCTCCAAAGGAGACTAGTGCGTTGGCTGGTAGACAAGGCCAATGAGGAGGGTTTTCTACTCTTTGTGACATCGCACTCTTCGGCAGCGATTGACATGTTGGCTAGCGAGGATTCGGCTCAGATTCTTCGTGTCTCATCGAACCTCAGCGTCTCGGAGGTCGATGCTCTATCCGACCGCCAATCACACTTTGACGTGCTGGACGAGCTCGGCGCCCGAGCCAGCGACGTCCTACTCGCCAACGGCGTCATTTGGGTCGAGGGCGTGTCTGACGCGATCTACATCCGGACCTGGCTCAAGCGATACTGCGATGATCAAGGACTTGCCATGCCGGTCGAAGGTTCTGAGTATGCCTTCGTCGAGTACGGCGGAGCCTGTCTGGCCCACTACGACTACTCTCCCCGCGAACTCGCTGATATCAAGGCGATGGAGCTTGAGGCGCTGCTGCCGGCACTGAGTCTTTCGAGAAACGCATTCGTTGTCATGGACAGTGACCTTGCCTCAGCTGGCGGCACTCTCTTACAAAGGAAGCTGGATGTGATCGACGCATCGGGGGACGAGAACGTCTGGGTCACAGGGGGCAGAGAGATAGAGAGCTACCTGCCAAACGCCGTGCTCAATGTCGCAGGGCGTGCGGGCAATCTAGACCGCTACGCCAAGTTCAAGGACTTCACAGGTTCGAAGCGGGAGTTTGCGTTGAAGGCCGCTGCAGAACTACGGCGCACGAACGGCACCGAATACGCTTGCCCGTGGACCAGGTATGACCTGGAATCACAGATGGGACGTCTGCTGGCCAGGATTCAGGCGTGGAACAGGCTGTGAGTTCATGATCACATCTAACCCCGGCTTCGAGCAGATGGGGCGGGCGCTGGAATGATGAAAGGGCTTGGCCACTGCTCAAGCCGAAACACGTACGTCAGGAAGACCGAAAGCTCGGATCTTGGGGGTATGCGCTAGACTCGATCTGGAAGCGGGGCCGTTCAGAGGGGGACTTTGATGGCGGTTTATCAGGACAAGGCTCGCGAGCGTGTCGCGAAGGGGATTCGCAAGTTCAAGAGTGTCGCCCAGAAGGCTCGCACCAATGGTGCGAAGGAGAGCGATACCAGACTCATTGTCGCTTCAATCGTGAGCGATGTCCTTGGCTGGGACGCCTTCGACAACTTGACCGGCGAGTACCGCATAAAGGGCAGCTTTGCTGACTTTGTCATCCGCAAGGACGGCAAGCATTTCGTCATCATCGAGGTCAAAGCGATAGCATCCAAGCTGAACGACAAGCATCTCTATCAGGCCGTCTCATACGCTGCGAGCGAGGGCGTCGAGTGGGTCATCCTTACCAACGGCGCTGAGTGGCAGCTTCATCGCGTTCTCTTCAGTAAGCCGGTCGAGCATGAGCTGGTGTTCGAGGTCAGCCTTCTCGGCGAGGATATGAAGCCCAAGGACAAGGTTGACCTGCTGTACCTGCTGACGCCGGAAGCGCAGCGCAAAGATGAACTCGAGCTGTTCTATCAGCGAACGCGTGCCCTTGCGTCGACCAACATCGCGAAGCTTCTGCTCAGCGAGTCGGTGCTAACCAAGTTGCGCGCAGAGATCAAGTCGGACTCGGGCAATCGCATTGCGCTCGATGAGCTCGCGGAGATACTGGTCGGCTGTGTGATTCGCATCGATGCTCAGGGCGATAACGTCAACAAGCAGTTGAAGCGTGTCCAGAAGGCTGCCAAGACGCCGCGCAAGCCGGCGGCTGCTGAAGTACCGAGTTAGGGTGGTCACAGTGAGAGTCTTCTGTCCCAAGACCAGTCTCTGACACCACCGCGAGTCGAAACGCGCAGGTATACGCGTGCAACCAGGTAGTCAGTGACTACTCCCTGGCCCGCGCAACCACGAGCCCTTCGACCAGCGCCTGCAGGCCGGCCTCGAAGTCCACGTCCCAGCCGCCTGTTCCGGCAGCGGAGAGGGCGGCCATAAGGTTGGGGAAGTCCTCGGGATCTATGTCGCCGAAGTCGTCGTCGTGATGCTCGGACTGTGTCAGGTGATTGGCGTACATGGTGGTGGTGCCAACTACAAACTGGCCTATCACGTTGACCGCTCGTATCGCTTCGTCCGGCGATAGCCCCGCACCCAGCAAGACGCTGAGCATGGCTTCCACCGGCTTCAGCTGAGTGGATGTGCGCATGGACCGGCCCATCGCAATGACCGTTGCATGTGGATGCGCAAGAAGCGCCATGCGAAACGCGCGGGCCATGCGGATGATGCGCTCGTGC
Source organism: Coriobacteriia bacterium (assembly GCA_041595875.1). GTDB lineage: Bacteria > Actinomycetota > Coriobacteriia > Anaerosomatales > Anaerosomataceae > UBA2279. The sequence goes on along the minus strand of JBFHJN010000084.1, from coordinate 1,864 downwards.
GGCGGCAGGCTTGGGTCGTCCACGCTGTAGTCCACATCGCCCATGACCGCGTCCAGTATCAAGTCGTAGAGCGCGGATTTGTCCTTCACGTGGTAGTAGAGCGACATCGGCCCCATGCCAAGCTCCGCCGCCAGCTTGCGCATAGACAGCGCGTCCAGGCCTTCGCGGTCAACCAGGGTGATCGCGGCAGCCACTATCTGCTCGCGGGTGAGTGTTGGTGTGTTGGCCTTGCGTGCTGACATCCTGCAGCTTCCTTCTACCTACGCCATAAGCGGCGCGGTCTTCTCGGCGACTGGGTGTTCGTACAGTGTACTACTTGTCAGGGCCACGGTGGAGGGCGCCAGCACGCCGGTCACCCGGCAAGCGCTAGACTGAGCTGAGTAGATGAGCGTAGCGGGGAAGGGGTTGGAGGCCGGGTGAAGCAGGGCGAGGTCGAATTTGAGACAGAAGGAGTCACCCACCCCGCGGGGACTGTTGCGGATGCCATGAAGATAGCGTGTGTGGGCGATAGCATCACGCGGGGGACGTTCGTATGGCGCCGTAAGACGCGGTCGTATCCTGCGCAGCTGCAAGAGATGCTTGGCCAGGGATATCGCGTGCAGAACTTCGGGGTGAACGGCCATGCGGTCCAGCAGAGCGCCGACCGTCCGTACTCGAACAGCGAAGCGTACTCGCTCAGCGGCCTGTTTGAACCCGACGTGGTGTTCCTCATGCTTGGAACCAACGATTCACGCGGCGACAACTGGAAAGGCGCCGGTCCTTTTGCCGATGACTATCGCACGTTGGTCGAGCACTACATCACGCTTGCGTCCGCCCCGCGAGTCTGGCTGCTCACGCCTCCGTCTCTGTTCCGCCTACGACGAGCCAAGAAGGTCCGCTACGGCATGGATGACGCGGCGGTCAGCGAGATGTGCGGCGTGATCGAAGGCATCGCACGCGAGCTCAAGTGCGGTTTCATAGATATCAACCGGATCACCTCGCTCCACCCTGAAGCGTTCAGGTTTGACGGGGTGCACCCGGGCGCGGCAGGCGCAACGCTGATCGCGCAGGCTGTGTACGCGGCGCTCTCAGATGAGCAGGTTGCGTAGCTGGTCTCTGCCCTCACATGTGCGCGTTTTGCCAACCTGTGACATCATGCGTGGATGCACAAGCCCACAGAAGATGATCGTCACCAGTTCCGGTTGGGCGTCGTCAAGACGCTCCCGATGGCTCTGGGCGTCCTGCCGTTCGGGCTCGCTTACGGCGTGATCGCCATCCAAGCCGGCCTGAACATCGCCGAGACCATGTTGATGTCGCTTATCGTGTTCGCAGGCGCTTCGCAGTTCATGGCGGTGGTGATGATCGCCTCGGGCGCAGGCATCCCGCTTGTGGTGGCCTCCACGTTCCTGGTGAACCTGCGGCACCTGGTGATGGGGCTCTCGCTCTCGCCGTACCTTTCGAAGGTCACCTCGCGCTGGCAGCGCTTCGTCGCATTCTCCATGACCGACGAGTCCTACATCACCACGGTCACGCACTACCGCGAGACGCCCGAAGAACAGGGCAGCCCGTACTTCATGCTCGCTTCCGGCGGCTCCATCTACGTGGTGTGGGCGGCCGCGTCACTGGTGGGCGCACTGGCCGGTCACCTGATCTCCGACCCGCTCAAGTGGGGCATCGACTTCGCCATGCCGGCGGCGTTTCTCACCATGTTGCTGCCGCAGGTGGTCTCTCGGCGGGTAGCCGCGGTGGTAGCGGTGGCGGCGGTCGTGGGGACTGCCTCTTACGTGCTCATCCCCGGCAAGTGGTACATCATCCTCGCGGTCGTGACGGGCACGCTGACCGGCGTCATCTTAGAGACCCTGGCCGAGAAAAAGGCGGCGTCATG
>JBFHJN010000083.1:0-8167 GCA_041595875.1 Coriobacteriia bacterium | reverse complement strand
TTGGCTCCCGACCATCTCACAGGTGCAGCCCCAGTCTATTCCTTTGACCGCTCAAGCTAAAGCCGCCTCGGAGAGCGCGAGCCCGCACTTGGGAACATACTTCTTCGTCACTGATCCTTCCGGGAGGCACGATGCCTACTTCGAACACGCCCACAGTCCTCACCGTCTTCGGCGCCACGGGCGATCTCATGGCGCGCAAGATCGTCCCGTCGCTCGCTTATCTGAAGGCCAAAGGTCGGCTTCCTGACCGGTTCCGGGTGGTCGGCTTCTCCCGGCGGGACTGGAACGATGACATGCTGCGTGCCCATGTGGGGGAGATCCTTGATGCGCTCAAAGGGACGGTGCCTGTCGGCCAGGCGCGCGAGGAGTTCTTGGACCTGTTCGCGTATCACCAGGGCCAGTTCTACGACGACGACGCGTACGCTTCACTTGCCGAGCATCTGGCCGCGGTGGATGACGAGTGGGGTCTGTGCTCCAGCAAGCTCTTCTACCTGGCGGTCCCGCCCGAGCAGTACCGCACGATCTTCGAGCGCTTGGCCGCCTCCGGCTTGACCGAGAGCTGCAGCGACCTCACGGGCTGGACGCGCGTCTTGGTGGAGAAGCCCTTCGGCGCGGACGGCGCCACAGCTCAAGAGCTTGATGAGCTTCTCGGCAGTCTTTTCGAGGAGCGCCAGATCTACCGCATCGATCACTATCTTGCCAAGGAGATGCTGCAAGGCATCCTGTCGTTCCGGTTCTCCAACGCGCTCTTCGAGCCGTCATGGGACGGTGAGTCCATCGATCGCATCGAGATACGCCTGCTGGAATCCATCGGTGTGGAGAAGCGCGGGGCGTTCTACGACGGCGTGGGCGCGCTGCGTGATGTGGGCCAGAACCACCTGCTGCAGATGCTCGCGCTCATCACGATGGACAAGCCCGCGAGCATGGCGCCCGAAGACATCCGCGAGCAGCGTGCGGCGATGTGTGCGCGACTTGAGGCGCCACCTGCCGAGGAGATCGCCGCGCACAGTTTCCGGGCGCAATACGACGGATACTGCGAGATCGACGGCGTGGCGCCGGACTCGGAGACCGAGACGTACTTCCGTTTGCGTACCACCCTTGCCGGCCGCCGCTGGGCCGGCGTACCGGTGACGATGGAGTCGGGCAAGCGGATGGGGAAGGCGCTCAAGGAGATCTCGGTGCACTTCCGCCACCCTGATGCCTGTCTGTGCGACTCCGCCAGCGCTGACCCGCATGAGAACAAGGTCACCTTCCAGATCGAGCCCGAAGAGACGATCAAGATCGAGTTCTGGGCCAAAAAGCCCGGCTTTGACAATGAACTGGAGCTGCGCGAGTTTACCTTCTTCCTCTATGAGAAGGCCGAGAAAGCGCAGTACGTCGAGGAGTACGCCAAGCTCCTCTACGACGCGATAGGCGGTGACCAGACGCTGTTCGTCTCCACAGAGGAAGTCGCCGCGATGTGGGCGTTCATCGACCCTATCCTGGAAGTGTGGCGCTCAGGCGATGTCCCGCTGGAGCGCTACAGGCCTGACTCCGCGGAGGTCGTTGAGCGCGCCGCTGCGCAGGTGGACATCCACGTGCGTGACAGGCGCGAGATAGGCGTTGTGGGCCTGGGCAAGATGGGAGCGAACCTTGCGCGCAACATGCTTGATCACGACTGGCGCGTGGTGGGCTACAACCGCACGACCTCTGTGGCCGAGGCAATGGCCGAAGAGGGGCTTGAACCCGTCACCACGCTTGCCGAGCTTGCATCCGAGCTACATCCGCCACGGGTGGTGTGGGTCATGGTGCCGGCAGGTGCCGCAACCGAGGAGGTCCTCTTCGGCAAAGGCGGCATCACCGATGTCCTGGAACCCGGCGATCTTGTCATCGACGGCGGGAACTCCCTGTACAAAGACACCATGGCGCGCGCGGAGCGCCTTGAGGCCGCCGGCATCCGTTTCCTTGACGCGGGTACGTCCGGAGGGCCGGACGGCGCCAGGAACGGTGCGTGCGTGATGGTAGGAGGCGAGCGGGAGGACTTCGACGCTGTAGAGGAGCTCTTCGCCGACATCAGCGTGCGCGACGGCTACCGGTTCTTTGACGGTCACGGCGCGGGACACTTCGTGAAGATGGTCCACAACGGCATCGAATACGGGATGATGCAGGCCATTGCGGAGGGCTTCGGCATCATGCGCGCCTCGGAGTTCGACCTGGATCTGACCCAGGCGGCTGCGGTCTACAACCGTGGGAGCGTCATCGAGTCCCGGCTTGTGGAGTGGCTTGCAGAGGCGTTTACGGAGCATGGCGTGGACCTGACGCGGTTCTCGGGCGTTGTGGGCCATACAGGCGAGGGCGCGTGGACGGTGGACGCAGCCGATGAGCTTGGCGTTGAAGCACGGGTGATACGCGCGGCGCTCCAGTACCGCATCGACAGCACTGCTTTTCCTGATGCGTACGCGGGCAAGGTGCTCTCCGCCTTACGCAACCAGTTCGGCGGCCACGGACCGGGAGGGCGAGCGGCGGACTAATCGCTTGCAGATGCGATGAATGAAGCCACGCGCTCCATCTCGGAAGGGAAGAAGTCCACGGGCACTGCCTCGCGACCCAGCGCACGGGCCACATGGTAGCGGGCGCAATCGGTGTAAGACGCCCTGCACCATCGGGTCCGGATGATGCGTGCGAATTCAGGCGAGTAACCGGTTTCGTCGCGTGCCAGTTCACAGTGACCGATGTGTTTGCAGGATTCTCTGGGTGCGGTCATCTTCGAGCCCAACGTGAGTTCGTTAGTGGTCTAGCGAGGATACGACGGCACCACGGATATATGCAATCTATCCGATTTGCCTATGGGTCCGCGCTACTTCTTGATGGCGGTCAGGTGCGCTTCGTAGTAGCCACCATTGCCCGCCAGGAACGTCTCGTAGTCAGGCACCTCATAGGCCCGCAGTCGGTCGTCCAGGAAGTCGCTGAACATCAGCATCGTGCCGTCCGGGGAGAGGTCGAGCGCGGTGGGCTGGTTGCCGCCAACGATGGCATCCAGCGGCTGGCCGCTCATCGCGTCGAGGATGACTATCGAGCCCCATTCGGGACCGGGGATGTAGTAGCTCTTGGCGTTGTTCTCGCCTCGGCAGCTGACGAAGAGCATCTTGCCGTCAGGGGAGAGGTCGATCGTGTTGGGCTTCTCGTCCACGTCGGCCAGCTTGGTGGTCTCGCCGGTCTTCATGTCGTGGACCCAGATGAGGTCTTTGCTCATGTCCGAGACATACAGCCGACCCGTGGCTTCATCGGCCACCAGGTGCCGGAGCGCGCCGCCGTCTTTGAAGACCGCAGTGACATCTCCCGAGACAAGATCGACGCGCTCCAGCCAGCCGCTGTCAAAGCCGGCGACGTAGAGCGAAGTCCCGCTCTCGGTGGCATACAGACCGCGCGGCGTCTTGGAGACAGGTATGCGCCGACGGAGCTCTCCGGTGGCGAGGTCTATCTCGGAGACGTCGTTGCCCGACCAGTTGGCGGCAAACAGCGTCTTGCCGTCGGGCGAGAGTTCGACGACCTTGGTCCAGGCGCTCTGGGTGTCGAACTCGCGCAGCACCGTGCGGGTGGCCACGTCGATCTCGAAGACCTTGGCGGTCTCCATCTGGCTTGCGTACGCCTTGGTGCCGTCATCGCTGAAGACGACCTCCACAGCGCCGTCGGTGCCCAGGTCGATGCCATCGAGCTTCTTGCCGGTGAGCGGATCGAAGATCTCTATGGATGGCGGCCCGTTCAGGATGGTCGCCCAGGCTTCCGTCTTGTCAGGTGTGATCGCCACGGCCTTTGGCGCGCCCGCGGTGGAGAACATGTTGAGCGCGTGCACGATCATTCCCTCCGGGTCGAGCCACAGATCCAGGTTCAGATCCTCGTCGAGGAAGAGCTCACGGGTGTAGGTGTTGTAGCCGTCCAGCGAGAGGGTGAGCGTCACCGCTCCGGCAACGCACTCCGCCGAGAAGGGGGCGTCGCCGGTCATGGTCTCGCCGTCGGCCGTGGCGATCGTGCAGTTGGCGCCCTCCGGATGCGTTGCGATCGTCATCGGGAACGGGAGCGGGTTCAGCGTGTACTCGAGTCGCGCGCGCCTGCCGCGCTTGAGCTCCACCGAGGTTGAAAGCGGCTGGAATCCCTTGCGCTCCACAAGCACCGTGTAGCTGCCGGGCTCCAGATCAAGCGCCTCAAGCTCACCTGCCGCGCTGGCCCCGTTGAAGGTGATGGTCGCGTCGGCGGGGTAAGCGAGGATGTTTGCCGAGGCAGGTCGTGACAGCAGGAAGACGCCGATAACGGCGGCAAGGACGAAGATGAGCAAGCCGGTGAACAGGACGGCGGGTCTGGACGAGCGCTGCCGCTTGTTGCGCCGGGCTCCAGTGGAGTACGGGCGCTCGATGCGGGGCGCCTTGCGGCTTCGCGACGCCACCCTGCCGCCGATCTTGGGAGGGGCGCTGTTGATGGTGGGAGGAGAGGAGCTGAAGCCGTTACGGCGACCACGCCGCGCGTTCCGCCTCGGCCGGTACTCGTACTCTCCCACGCTTCGCCTCCCTGACTCCGCGGCTTCTGCCTCATCTTACCTCACGCAGCAACCACGTTTGTCCTTTGGGGAGGGCGCCCCTGGCCCTACATCATTTCAGCTCGAAGACCACCGTCACGCTTGCCGTGACGTCCAGTTCCCCCGGCTCGATCGGGACCGAGAGGGCCATGTCGGCAGCTGCGGCTGTCTCGCCGTAGTAGATTTGCGGTACCGAGACGCCCGTCTCGCTGATAGCGATGACATCGCCCAGGCGCTTATCGGCAGCTTCGGCCATCGCCTCGGCGCGCACGCGAGCCTTGGCTACGGCGTCGGTGATGGCGGCTTCGCGCGCCGCCTCGTCGTCATCGAGGGTGAACGACGGGCCGTTTATGGTGTTTGCGCCGGCAGTCGTGGCTGCGGTGATGACGTCACCCACATCGCCCAGGTCGCGGACCTTGACGCGCACGCTTATGGAAGCCTCGTAGCCCAGGATGACCGGCGCCTGACCCTCGCGATAGTCCTGCTGCGGGTAGAGGTTCACGTTGGCTGTCTGGATGTCTTGGGATCTCACGCCCGCTTTCTTGACCGCCGAGGCGATCATCTCGGCGGTGGCCGAGGCTTTGTCGAGCGCGGTCTTGGCGTCGGCGTCTTGCACCATGACACCGAAGCTCATCTCGGCGACGTCCGGTGCGGCTGCCGACGTGCCGTTGCCCTGCGCCGTCACCGTGTTGAGCGGTGTGGAGCCGCTGCCGGAAGTGACCACCCTGGTGGTGCAGCCTGCGAGCATCAGCACGCTGGCGAGCGCCACGATCATCAACGATGTGTGCTTGCGCATGACTCCTCCTCTTAGGGCGTGGCGGCGTAACCGCTCAACGTGTCTCATTCCCTAAGACGACAAGAAGACCCCACCGGTTCTTGGCGAGGTCTTCTGGAGTCTATGGTGCGCCCTGCAGGATTCGAACCTGCGGCCTCCCGGTTCGTAGCCGGACGCTCTATCCACTGAGCTAAGGGCGCGCACTGCCCATTTGGGCTAAGCAATCCTGCCATCAGGCAGGAGAGATGTCAAATGGCGGAGAGTGAGGGATTCGAACCCTCGAAGGAGCTATTAGCCCCTTACTCGCTTAGCAGGCGAGCGCCTTCAACCAGCTCGGCCAACTCTCCGCACCGCGGCAACACCGGTTTTGGCGCGACGCGGAGACCATTATACACACGGCATGCCAACTGAGAAGCATGCGTATCAGGCGGGGGTGTACCATAGTCACGTCACCGAATGGGGAGGTCGTGTGAAGACGGATGTGCGACTAGTTCCGGGGCCTGCAAAACGCACCAAGCGCATTGTTGCCGGAGTGGTGTTTGCAGTGATGGGGAGAGGCCTCGTGGCGTGCGCTCGGCTTGATGGTCGTGTCCGTGCCGAAGCGGGTTCATGGCCCGAGGGGACCGCGATCACTCTTGCGATATCCCCGGGGTCGCCGCGTGTGACCGTACGCAAGCAAGACGGCCGGCTCCACACGCTGGGTTCCCGGGCGGACGTGCCCTCCACACTGCTTGTGACATTCAAGAGCGTGGACAGCGCGTTGCCGGTCCTTCTGGGCATGAAGGGCATCTTGGAGGCGTTCGCCGAGCACAGGGCCACCGTGAAAGGGGACCTGGGTATCGCGATGTCGCTGGTGCGGTGCCTGCACATCGTGGAGGGCTATCTGTATCCCGACATCATGACGCGCCGCATACTGCCGCGCCCCGCAGTGCGCGAGGCCGGTCATCTGCGAGCGTACGCGGGTCTTCTCGGCACGGCAGCCAACCTTGGTGAGAAAGGAGCGGGACTGTGATCCCTGCCTACTACGAGTTCTCCAACCACGCAAAGGTACTCTCCGGCGAGAACGCCGTTGAGAACATCGCATATGAGTTGAAGGTCTTGGAGGCGACGCACCCTCTGGTGGTCACCAACAGGCAGCTGCGTGACCTGGGACTCGTGGACATCGTGCTCCGCGCGCTTGCCGATGGCGGTATCGATGTGTGTGTCATCTACGACGCGGTGCCGGTGGACTCGTCGGTGGACGTGGTCAACGACCTCGCCAAGACGTATCGCAAGACCGGCTGCGATGCCATCATCGCCGTGGGCGGCGGTTCGGTGTTGGACACCGCCAAAGGTGCCAACATCGTCCTCACCACAGGGTCGACCGACATCAAGGAGTTCATGGGTTCCGAGGTGATCACCGCTCGCGCCATGGTGCCGTTCATCGCCGTACCCACCACGGCCGGGACGGGATCCGAGGTGACGGGCGCCGCGGTCATCAAAGACACCGAGCGCCACGTGAAGATGGGCTTTGTGAGCTACCTGCTGCTACCTGACGTCGCGGTTCTCGATCCGCGCATGACCGAGGGGCTTCCGCCCCGGCTCACCGCCTCCACCGGGCTGGACGCGCTGACGCACGCTGTGGAGGCGTTCAGCTGCAGACAGGCCAACCCGCTTTCGGACGGCTACGCCCGGGCGGCGATAGACCTCATCCGGGAGTACCTGGTCAAGACGTTGGAAGACGGTCAGGACAGGACCGCGCGCCTAGCGATGGCGAACGCCGCGATGCTTGCGGGCGTGTCGTTCAGCAACGCGATGGTGGGCATCGTGCATGCCATCGGGCACGCGTGCGGCGGTCAGTGCTCCGTGGCCCACGGTGACGCGATGGGCATCTTGTTGCCGTACGGCATGGAGTACAACATGGACGTCGCCGGCGAGCGCTACGGCGAGCTGCTGTTGCACCTGAAGGGTGCCGAGGTCTACGCGTCCACACCTGCCGCCGAGCGACCCCGCGTTGCCGTGGAGGCCGTGCGAGAGCTTCTCGGCGATGCTGCGAGACGTGCGGGTATGCCGATGCGGCTCTCGCAGGTGGGTGTGACCGAGGCGGACCTGCCGGCGATCGCTGCCACCGCCATCAACGACGGCGCCATGTCGCTCAATCCCAAAGACGCTGATGTCTCCGATATCCTCGGCATCCTCAGGGCCGCGCTGTGAGAGGCGGTTATCTGGCTTCGGTCCTGCGCGTGGATCTGACCGCGCGCACGGTTGAGCGCTATCCGTGGACGGACGAGGACAGGCGAAGGACGCTGGGCGGCAAGGTCATGGCCGCCCAGATACTCTATGACATGCTGCGCCCCGGTACCGACCCGCTGGGCCCGGACAACGTGGTCGTCATCAGCACGAGCCCGCTCACCGGGACCGGCGCGCCGTCCACTTCTCGCTTCAACGTGTCCGCTCTCTCGCCGCTCACCGGGATCGTAGCGTCCAGCAACTGCGGCGGTTCTTTTGGGGTCTATCTGCGCAAAGCGGGAGTCGACGCGTTGGTGATCACCGGCGCGGGTGACGCGCCTCTCTATCTTGAGGTGAGCGAAGACGGTGTGAGCTTCCACGACGCGTGGGACTACCAGGGGCTGCGCACCACAGAGGCACAGGCTGTCCTGGCCGGTACCGTGGAGGGTCGCAGCGGCACGCTGGTGATCGGTCCCGCGGGTGAGAACCTGGTCCGATACGCGTCGCTGCACTCCGAGGAGCGCGCAGCCGGCCGGGCCGGTATGGGTGCGGTCTTTGGCAGCAAGAAGCTGAAGGGCATCGTCGCGCACGGTTCGCAGCGCGTGCCCGTCGCGGACCCCGAGGGCTTTCGCGCC
>JBFHJN010000082.1:0-8238 GCA_041595875.1 Coriobacteriia bacterium | reverse complement strand
TCGGTGGATTGAGGAGTAACCCATGACGCCGTTGACCGTATCGGATCTGACCCAGGCCACGCTGACCGGGACCGGCACGCTCGATGTCCTGATGCGGACCATGAAGGCCCATCTGGACGAAGAGTTTGGCAAGGGCCGGATCAAGGGACCGGAGTATTCCACGGTCTATCTGGGGTCGATCGAAGCGGCCATGCAGACCGCCCTGGGTTTTCTCCTGAACAAGGACAAAGCCTATAACGAGGCCGAGCTCATCGCCGCTCAGGTACTTCTGGCCGATGCCCAACGACGCAAGGTCGAAGAAGAAATCCTCCTGGTCAAGCAGCAGACGGCCAATGCGGTCATCGAAGCCACGGTGCTCACTGCCCAGAAGTGCAAGCTCGATGCCGAGTTCGATGTCCTGCAGGCGCAAAAGCTCAAGGTTACCTCCGAGACTGGGCTGATGAACCAGAAGATCAACACCGAGAAGGCGCAGACCGTGGCCCTGGGTGTGGATGAGGACAGTGTGATCGGTCGCCAGAAGCAGCTGTACCTGGCTCAGCGTGACGGCTTTACCCGGGATGCCGAACAGAAGGCAGCCAAGGTCATGGTCGAGACGTGGAATACCCGGCGCATGACCGACGAAGCGACGGTAGCAGATGCCACCAACCTTCTGAATGACGTGTCGGTGGGGCGTGCGGTGGCCAAGCTGCTGTCTGGCGTCGGTGCCTGAGTAAAGGCTGGTCTGCGTAAGGTCAGCAACGACGGGGGGGCCTGTGCCTCCCCGTTTCTTTGTACCCAGTAGGAAAACCCATGGGCCTGTTCAGCTCCAAGAAGAAGACCAAGGTTGGTACCACTGTCGCGCGAGTCATTGACGATGACGGCATCCCCAATGCCCTGCAGACCGGAATGGCCAAGTCGATCTTCCGAGACGAGGACCTCTACGGCCATGTGATGAATGAGCTGGCCAACAGCGCTGGCTTGCGTACCGAACGCCTGTTCAAGCGGGCAAAGGATCACTACCCCTACGGTTTGCCTGTGGGCAAGGTTGTTTCCCCAAGCCAGGGTTCAGCCCTGGTTCAGGCCGTGCTCGATGGGCTCGAAGGCGCACCGGTGACGCTTGAATATTCCCGCTACGGCCCACCCAACAACTACCACATCGCCTGGACCAAGCTCATTGCCGAGCATGGCTACAACCCACTGACCAATCGGCTCAGCGTACTGGAAGTTCAGACAGGCAGACCCACCTACCTGGATTTCTTCCAGTTGGTGATCAGTCCTGCCGACTATGCCGCCATGGATGCCTCGGCCAAGGAGCAGTGGGGAGTGGCGTCGAACTCTGGCTATGCCCCGCAGCGACGCATGAGCTATGACGACATGGGGCAGCTACGCATCAATCCGGACGTGATCTACAACGCCCAGGTCACTGAACCTTACGTACTGGTTCAATACGTCGCGGATAACACCACCTACGGTACCGGCAACCTCTATCCGGACGAAGCCGGCCGATACACCACGGGCACTTTCACGATTGACGTGAATGAGCTCGATGACGGGGACGACTACTTTCACGCCAAGTACAAGATCGGCGGGGTGATCAAGTACTGGATGTATCGCAAGGGGGCAGGGACGTATCCCACCCTCGATGGCATCGACAACGCCCCCAACGGCGTGCCTCGCAGCTACTTCCCCTTCCTGTACTTTCGCTTCGACAAGGTGTCTGCAGCCAGTACCGAAGGGACGAACGAGTACGCGGAAACCGAGAAGCTGCTGAAGTACCTGCGCATGGACTATGCCGAGATGATCGACACAATCCATGAGAACCCGGACATCGGGGATGTGGAGCAGGCGATGATGGTTTTCGCTGTCTCACCCACTTCCTCCCATCCGGTTGATTGCCGGTACCTGTTCGACTACTTCAACGGACAGTACGCCTTGCAGGGAGCAGACACCATCTCGGTGGCAGCATCGATCGTGAACCGGCTCCTCAAGAAGGATCAGAGCCTGGAACAGTACGCCACGGTGATCCAGGACAACCGGTTCAAGATGACCTTGAGCAACCAGGGGGTCTATAAGCGTTTTGTGCAGGGCAGCATTGGCAAGGTGGGGCTACATACTTCGGCTTTCGTGGCGGGGACATCCAGCCATTTCTTTCGCAAGCAGGTAAGTGCCTCGACGTACGAAGAGATCGAGGTACGGGGCTTGCGCATGACGTATCACATCTGGAACCAGTACACGACTACCGGGGATGACAACGATGACATCCTGTTGATCCCCCTGGATCATGCCATCACCGAGACTTACTCGATCCCGGATCGGGAAGCGATGTATCTGCGCTCGTTGCACTTCGTGTTCAACAGCCGAGTCACGATCAAGGTGAAGTGGTACCAGACCGGGGTGTTCAAAGCGATCCTGACCATTGCAGCGATCGCCCTGACAATCTACACCTACGGCGCCACCTGGCAGAGCATGGCGGCAGCCCTGGCTGCGGGAACCATCACCTTCACTGCGGTGATGTTTGCCTTTGCCATGGAGCTGCTGACTGCGATGGTCTACGCGGTGATCATCAAGGAGGTTGTCTCGGCCATTGGTGGCGAGCTTGCCCTGATCATTGCTGTCGTGGTGGCACTGTACGCAGGCTACAAGGCATTCGAGGCAGGTTCACTTGCTGGTTCCCCCTGGGCAACGGAACTCCTGCAACTGTCCAATTCACTGGCTTCAGGTGTGGGAGATTTTCTTGAAGATGAATTTTCCGATCTTGCAATTCAGGCGGAAGAATTTGGACTGTACGTAGAAGAAAAGAGTGAATTGCTGGACCAGGCGAATGACCTACTTAAAGGGAATGTTGCCATGAGTCCTATCGTAGTTTTTGGGGAAAATCCCAATGACTTTTATAATCGAACCGTACATGCCGGTAATATAGGCACATTAGGGATTTCAGCGATTCAGCATTACGTGGATGTAGCCCTGAGACTGCCGGAACTTTCAGATTCTTTAGGAGAATGACTCCATGTATCAATCCCTCAATAAATACCTCGATCCAATTTCCGCGAATCCACTCGCACAAGTGCAGCAAAACGCGATGCAGACACTCGATCCGAACCGTATTCTCCAGCAGGCAGTCGCTGCTCCGTTGCAAACCCCTGACCTTGGTTTTGGTGTCTTGGGAGGGGCTGCAGCCGGAGCAGCTGGTGATGCGGCAAGCTGGATGCCTGAATGGATGAAGGGCATGATCGGCACGAAAGATCAGCCCGGTTGGGGTGGCATGGCGCTGGGGACGGCCTCTGCACTGGGCAATGCCTTCATGGGCATGCAACAGTACGGACTGGCCAAGAAGACTCTGGCCGAGAACCAGCGCCAGTTCCAGGCGAACTACGATGCCCAGCGCCAGACCACCAACACGGCATTGGAGGATCGTCAGCGTGCCCGTGTTGCAGCCAATCCAGGGGCCTACCAGTCGGTGGGTGACTACATGCGCGAAAACGGGGTGAAGTAATGGCTGGCGGACCAATCACCTGGCGTTCCATCATGGGGCAGTCGCTTGCCGATGCCTCCCGTCCCCTTCAGGCGGCTCAACAGAGCTTTGATGGGGCCTTCAACACGCTCAACCGCGTTCTGGGACAGCATCAGGATGCCGCCCAGTTTGCCCAGAACAAGGTCAAGACCGACAACACCCAGAGCTTTCTGGATTCGTTGCAGCAGTACCGCACGGTCGAGGACTTCGAAGCGGCTCGCAATGCAGGGGTGTTCGACAACCTGCGTAGCCAGTTCGGGGATCAGGTGGATCGCAGCGCCATTCGTGGGGCCGAAGATGCCCGTGTCGCCACGCTGCGGGATCAACTCACCAAAGCCAACGTATTCCAGGATCAGCAAACAGAGCGTCAATGGCGGCCTACCCGGGAACGCTTGCTGTCGATGGCTTCGTCCGGTGACAAGGACCAGGTACGTAGTGCCCGGGAAGCCCTGGCGGTCTATTCCGGGGAAGGCTTGCCCAATGCAGGGGAGCTGGCCGGCACCATCCTGGGTGCCGATCGCGCCAACACCCGCTTCGACTGGGATGAGCAGAACCAGAAGATGCGTATCCGCAAGGACAACTCGGATCTGGAACTGAATGGGCTACGTGCTCAGGAATCCAGGCTGAACCTGTCCGAGAAGAAGCGGGACATCGAGGACAAGGCCGCAGAGAGGATGGCTGTCGAGTTGTATTCCCAGCGCGCAGCCGAGCACGTCACGAAAGCCAACCAAGGCTTGAAGGACCTGGGCATGCTGGCTCGTAGCATGGGCCTTCCTACGTCCCCGGGCGGGTATGTGGATGTGGGCAGCCTGGCTCCGGATGTACGGGATAACCTTCTGAGCACTGCCAGGGAGAATGGCGTCTACCTGGCGGGCGATACCGATAGTGCCATGTCTGCCGCCAATTCATTGCGTGAAGCGGGCGTGCCTGCTTTCCGGGCCGAGAACATCCGCAAGCAGTACGGTGAGCTGTTCAGTGGGGTGCAGGATCCGATCGGCCATGACAAGGCAGTTCTTGAAGCGGACAAGCGGCGCCAGGACAAGCTGAACGAGGCGTATCAGAAGAACAACCCGATGGCCCTGCAGAAGGACAATCCGTTGGGCAACCTGCAGGCAATATCCGATACGGTCAACAGCACGATCGGCAAGACGGACCCGGAGAGTGCCCCGATTGTGCTCAATGCCGCCACCGAATATCTGACCAAGCCCTTCATGATTGACGGTAAGGCATATGATGTCCCTGTTGCTGCCATTCAGTATGCTATCCAGGCATCAAGGGACACGAATTGGCTCTTTCCGAACAATGTTGAAAGTAACTTCGAGAACGCACTGAAAAAGGTGCTTCAAAACCCGACGCTTATTCGCATGCTTGAAGAGAATACAGCCGGAAAAGGAAATAACACACCTGAAAACCGGACTGAGCAATTCAAGAGAGCATTGAATAGCAGTCGCTAATGTAAACACTCCGCCATTCAAGTAAACTTCCGGAAACTTTAGGGAGTTGCAGAATGGCGGAATTCAATATCGATGACTACTTTGCGCGTAGAAGTGGTGCAAGTGCTTTTGCTCCGAATACCGGAGTAGATAAAACCCAGGCACTGCAAAACGCTACTGCGCTCAAAGTGGAAGCATTGGGTGAATACCGCCGAAATCTGGAAGAGCAGGCGAGAAGGAACGCGGAAGCAGACCGTAACTCGCTCGTTGGCAAGCTGGATCTAAACGAAGACGGTCTTGTTGCGAAGGCCGTCAATTTCGGCGCCTATGCACTCGACGGGGCTGCCCGTCTGCCCCTGAATGTGGGCGCCACCATCCACGACCTTCGTACTGCTGCGATCGAGCAGGATATTCCCGACGAAGCCAAGCTCGCTGAGGGGCGTTACCGCGAAGGCAAGGCCACGCCAGAAGACATGGTGTTGCTCAACCTGCCTGCTGGTCGTACCGCTGCGCCTGATCCCCGTACCGAAACGAAGATCCAGCGTGATCGACGCGCCAATGCAGAAACCAATCTGCAGCGTATCGACCGCATGCGCAGTGCCATGTCTGATGGTGCTGCCGTCCGTGAAGTCCTGGAAGCCTCCTCCAACATGGTTCATCGAGGTGATGAACGGGAAATGATCAGGCAGGCTCGTGACGGGTTCCAGGAAAACATCACCGGTGTGGAGAAGGGCTGGGAATCCCTGAAAGAAGGGGAGCTCGCCCAGGCAGCGAGTGAGATCGTGCCGGGTATCGCCGGCCTGCTTGCCAATATCGGCAGTGTGGCGATGGACAACCCCGCTGCTGCCACTGGTTTGATCGCCAACAACATCCCCCAACTGGCACTGGCTGCGGCGGGATGGGGTGGCATGGCCATGGCCACCGTGCCGTATGCCGTGAATGAGTTCGGCAAGGGCATCGCGGACTACGCCAAGAAGAACAATGGTGCGCTTCCTCCCGAGGAGGAGATGCACCGTATGGCCGGTTGGGCAGCTTCCCTGGCGGTGGCCGAAGCAGCAGGCGAGAAGCTCACGTTGGGGTTCGGCAAGATACTCGGCAAGAGCGGCAAAGTGCTTGCTGAAGGGGCTGAAGAGGTTGCCGAGACGGCTACCCGGGAAGGCTTCAAGGCAGCACTGTCCAAGGCCACTGGGGCAGTCGCCAAGTCTTCGCTGGGTCGGGTGACCGGTGCAGGTCTGCGCGGTGGTGCGGGTGAGTTCGCCACCGAGGCATACCAGACCTATGGCGAGAACAACATCGTCAATGAGGCCACCACGCTCGAAGACGCTTATGTGGGGGGCACGCTCGGTGCCGTCGCAGGGGGTGGTCTGGGCGCAGGGGTTCAACTGGCTCGGGAAGTCACGGGTACGACCGAAGAGGCGGTCGCAGCAGCCACCCGTATTCAGGCCGACCGGCAAGCCACGCAGGAAGCCATCAAGGCGGGCGATCCTTCGGTCTTCCTGGATCCGAAGTCGGCCAAGTACGACCCGGCCAAGGCGATCGATGTCATCAGTGCCCAGGCGGTTGCCCCGGGCGCAACGCCGGAAACCAAGCAGGAGGCCCTGACCCAGGCCACCGAAGTGGTGAGCAATCTGGAGATCCAGCGCGCTCGTATGGCCGTACAGGTGCAGGCATCCACCGAACAGGGGCTGCAGGGCATGATCCAGGCCACGGACAAGATGATTGTCGAGGCGGATCCCACCGATACGGAGTACGTGGGCGCGCTGCAGGAACGTCGCTCGCTCATCGAGGAAGAACTGGCTGCCTTGCGTGCAGACACGGGGACGGCGCAGAAGAAGGCGCAAGCCCGTCAGCAGGCCCTGGAGAAGATCGAACAGGATCTGTCTCGCGCACAAGGTCGGCTGGACAACCTCGCCAGCACGGTCAATGCGCTCCCTGCTACCGAGGAGATCGAAGCCACGATCGAGGCGGTCAATGCCCCGGTGACGGCCGGTGATACGCAGGCTGCTGCCCAGAGCCAGCAAGCGGCAAGCAAGCTGATTACCCTGGCCATGGCTTCACCGGAGGTGCTCAGTGCCGAGCAGGCCAGCGCACTGGCCGAGAACACGGACAATGCCTTCACGCCGGCACAGCGGGCCTATCTGCGGGAACTGTCTGCCGCCCAGGTCGAAGCCAACATGCTCAAGACCATGGGGGAAGTGTCCCAGGCGATCTACTACGGGCAAGGCAAGGATGTGGGGATTGCGCAGTACCGCCAGCGCATGGCCACAGCCGTTCAGGCGAACAACCAGAAAGCCGCGCAGAAGCAGCTGCAGGACCTCACGGCGTTCGCCAAGAGCCATGAAGCCAAGGCGGCCCTGGCAGCCAAGGTGGGCCTGGGGGGACAGATCGTGCGGACCAAGGATGGTCGCTGGGTCACGCCCGATACCCGGATGAGCCGCGACCAGCTTCGCAAGAATGCGGGCCTGGAACTCAATTCTCCTACCTTGATCGCTGATATTGCTCAGGAATCCAAGGCGCTTCTGGCTGCATCAAAAGAATTGAAGTCTGCCTATGAACTTAAGTTCGGCAAGCCGGTCCAAAAGACCCCCGCAGCGGCTCCCACAGTAGACACAGCCAACTCCAGTACGCAGGCGCCTCTCGGCGCTGCTGCGAATAAAAGTAGAGAACAGTCAACTCCAGTTGTCTCCAATCCGACTCCCAGTTCCACTGAGTCGGCTCCAGCGTCTGCTGCTTCTTCACAGAGTGCCGGAACGGCACCTGCAGTACCTGTCTCCACTGGTTCCGGGATCACGGCTCAACGCAGTGTGCCTGAAGGCATCCTGGCAGAGCTCAGTGCGCTGCGTGAGGGGACACCCCTGCGCAATGCCACCCCTGTCGAAGCGGCCTTCATGGACGAGATCTTCAATGAGATCCAGTCCATGCTGCAGACCGACTTCATGTATCTGGTCGATGGCATCGTGGTCATTGATCAGGTGGGGACCAATGGAGGATGGGCCAAGGAGTACAACGGTAAGTACTACCTGGCGCTCAAGGCCACGGCCATGTCCATGGAAGCCCATCCGAAGACGGGGGAATCGGCTCGCCAGTACAGCGCTCGCGTGCTGGCCCATGAACTTGCCCATATCCTGGACAAGCGCCTGACCCACGAAGGCAAGCAGATCCATCAGATGGATCTCTTCCAGCCCGGTGGCAAGTTCCGGGAAGAGGCGGCAACCTTCTTCAATGAAACCCTTGATCCGTTCTGGAAGTCCTTCTTCCGGTACCCGCTGGAAACCGTGAAAGATCCTGTGGAACAGAGCAAAGAGCTCTACGCCC
>JBFHJN010000081.1:0-8452 GCA_041595875.1 Coriobacteriia bacterium | reverse complement strand
GTGACCCTGCAGTCGACCACAGCGGGGCCGTCATAGTCGAACGCCTGCTGCAATGCAGCGTCGACCTCCTCGGCAGTGGTCGCCCTCACGCCGAGACACCCATAGGCCTCGGCAAGCTTCACGAAATCAGGCGAGTCCTGACCCAGGATCGAAGACGCGTACCGCTTGTCGTAGAACAGCTCCTGCCACTGATGCACCATGCCCAGGACGCCGTTGTTCAAAATGACGACTTTGACCGGGATACGGTTGATGAACACGGTCGCCAGCTCCTGGCTGTTCATCTGGAAACTGCCGTCCCCGGCGATATCGATGACCAGATGCTCCGGGCGTCCTACCTGCGCGCCCATCGCCGCCGGGAAGCCGAAGCCCATAGTGCCCAGGCCGCCGGAGGAGACCCACGTCCTCGGCTCGCGGATCTTGGTGTACTGGCAGCCCCACATCTGGTTCTGGCCTACCTCGGTGCAGATGACCGTGGGACGGTCTTTTGTGAGTTCCCGGATGCGCTCCACCACGTACTCGGGCATAAGGACGCCGTCCGCGGTGTGATAGTGGAACGGGAAACGGTTGCGCCAATCGTCGATCACGCGCATCCAGGCATCCGTGCGGGGCTCGGCGCCCATCTTGCGCAACTCGTCGATGATCGCCGAGAGGCCATTGGCCGCGTCACCGACGATAGGCACGTCCACGGCCTTGTTCTTGCCTATCTCGGCGGGATCGATGTCCAGGTGGATGACCTTGGCCTTGGTGGCGAACGCGGCGAGCTTGCCGGTCACGCGGTCATCGAACCGAACGCCCACGCCGATAAGCAGGTCCGTCTCGGTGATGGCGTAGTTGGTGTACTTGGCGCCGTGCATGCCGGGCATGCCCACGAACAGGTGGTGGTCCTCAGGGAACGCACCCTTGCCCATCAGCGTGGTGACCACGGGCAGCTGCATCAGCTCCGCAAGTTCCTTGAGCTCTTTCCATGCTCCCGAGGAGAGCACGCCGCCGCCCGCGTACAGCAACGGCTTGCGGGCCTTTGCGATGAGCTGGGCAGCCTGCTTGATCTGTTTGCTGTGCCCTTTGTACGTGGGCTTGAAGCCGGGGATGTTGACCGGCCGGGAGTAGTCGAAGTCCAGCTCACCCTTGCTGACATCCACAGGCAGATCGATCAGCACCGGGCCGGGGCGACCCTGCGTGGCGATATGGAACGCCTCTTTGATGACGTTTGGCAGCTCGGCCGACTCCTTCACCAGGTAATTGTGCTTGGTGATGGGGATCGTGATGCCCGTCATGTCCGATTCCTGGAACGCGTCGGTGCCGATGACGTGCGTGGCCACCTGAGCGGTGATGATCACCATGGGGACTGAGTCCATGAACGCGTTGGCGATACCAGTGACGGTGTTCGTTGCGCCCGGTCCGCTGGTGACGATGACCGCCGCCGGCCTGCCGGTGACTCGCGCATAGCCGTCCGCGGCATGGACAGCCGCTTGCTCGTGCCTCACAAGGATCGTCCTGGGACTCTCGACGTCGTAGAGAGCGTCGAATATGGGCAGCGCCACGCCACCCGGGTAGCCGAAGATAACCTCGACGCCCTCGGCCTGCAATGACTTCACCAGAGCTTCTGCGCCTGTGATCCTCATCTCGTCACCTCCTGGGTCGTTCTGCGTTTGCCTGGCTGGTTGTTCACGAAAGCACCGCCCCTTCATCCGCGCTGGATACGAAGCGGGCGTAGCGCGCCAGGTATCCCGTGGACACCTTGGGAGCGGGGGCCGTCCACGCGCGTCGGCGCATGGCGAGCCTTTCCTCGGTCACGTCAAGGGTGAGCGAGCCCGCATCGATATCGATCTCGATGATGTCCCCCTCCTCCACCAGCGCCATCGTGCCTCCGTCCGCCGCCTCGGGCGAGACGTGCCCGATGGACGCTCCGGATGTGGCACCGCTGAAGCGGCCGTCGGTGATGAGCGCGACGCTGCCAGCCAGACCGATGCCCTTGACCGCCGAGGTAGGCGCGAGCATCTCGCGCATCCCCGGTCCGCCCTTGGGACCCTCGTAACGGATGACGACAACGTCGCCGGAGACGATCTTGCCGCCGAGGATCGCCTCGACCGCATCCTCCTCGGAATCGAACACCCGCGCCGGGCCGGAATGCTTGCGCATCTCGGCGGCTACGGCCGACTGCTTGACCACACCGCCGCGCGGCGCAAGGTTGCCCTTGAGCACACGAAGGCCGCCCTCGGCGTAGTAGGGCTCATCAACCGGGTGGATGATGCGCCCGTCGGCACCCGCCACGCCTTTCAGGTTATGGCGCAACTTCTCGCCGGTGGCCGTCATGACCGTGTCATCGATGAGATCGTGCTTGGCGAGCTCCGCCATGATCGCGGGAATGCCGCCCGCGAAGTACAGGTCCTCCATGTGATACTCGCTCGCAGGCGAGATCCGCACGAGGTTGGGCGTCTTGGCGCTCACGTCGGCCCAGTCATCCAGCGTGATGTCGGCACCGGCCTCATGTGCGATAGCGGTGAGGTGCAGCACGGTATTGGATGAGCCGCCGAAGGCCATATCCAGCGTCATGGCGTTGCGGATGGCGGCGGGTGTCATGATGTCGCGGGCGGTGATGCCCTTCTTGAGCAGCTCCATGACCTGCATACCGGCATGCTTCGCCAGGCGGATCCGCTCGCTGTAGACGGCCGGGATCGTGCCGTTGCCAGGAAGTCCCATGCCGATGGCCTCGGTCAGGCAGTTCATCGAGTTGGCGGTGAACAGACCGGCGCAGCTGCCGCACGTGGGGCATGCCGCGTTCTCCAGGTCGCACATCTCTTCATCGGAGACCGTACCGGCGCTGACAGCACCGACCGTGGAGAACACGGTGTCCAGGTCCACATCGCGACCCTTCCACTTGCCCGCCAGCATCGGTCCGCCCGAGACGACAACGGTGGGGATGTCCAGCCGCGCTGCGGCCATGAGCATACCGGGGATGATCTTGTCGCAGTTAGGGATCATGACCATCGCGTCGAACGCGTGGCCCTGAACGACAAGCTCCACGGAATCGGCGATGACCTCGCGGGACGCCAGCGAGTAGCGCATGCCGGCATGGCCCATCGCGATACCGTCGCAGACGCCGATGGTGGAGAACTCCAACGGGGTACCGCCAGCCATGCGGATGCCCGCCTTGACCGCGTCAGCGATAGCGCCCAGCTGCAGATGCCCCGGGATGATCTCGTTGGATGAGTTGACCACCGCGATGATAGGCCGCGATATCTCTTCATCGGTGAGGCCGTCGGCCTTCAGAAGGCTCCTGTGAGGCGCCCTGGTGAGGCCCTTCTTCATGCGATCGCTCCGAAGCTCCATGCGTCCACCTTCCCCGAAGGGTCGGCGGCTGCCGCACGTGCCGCATGAACGGGCTTTGATTGATGGGATGGCCGAGAAACGACGAAACCGCCGAGAATGCTGTCGCCC
The DNA here is from genome assembly GCA_041595875.1 of Coriobacteriia bacterium. GTDB lineage: Bacteria > Actinomycetota > Coriobacteriia > Anaerosomatales > Anaerosomataceae > UBA2279. The sequence goes on along the minus strand of JBFHJN010000081.1, from coordinate 5,014 downwards.
CATCAGGGACGAGAGAATCACTCCCGCGGTACCACCCCGTTTGACGCACGAAGAACGTGCGTCCACTCATGCGGCAGGTAACGGATGCCACCGTCCCGTCTTACTTGTACCGGTGCCCTGCGAAGGTCGTCCGCATGCGGGTCCCGGTCCGTTCTTCCGGTCGGCTCAGGGGTGAGTTTCGAGACGTCCAACGCCGGGTTTCCACCATCCCCGGCTCGCTGTGGTAAGGATTGGCCCCTACTGTCCCCATCAAAGCCGTTCTCATATTCAACTGATCAGGCTGCGAGTATACGGCACAGACGCGTGTGCGACAAGCGTCGCACACGCGTCTGAAACACGCTGAATCACTGGATGCAACCTCGGCCTGAACGCCTTGTCACATCCGCGACAGCTGTTACTCTCCGATGCCCCAGTTCTCGATGACGTAGTCCAGATCCTTGTCACCACGACCGCTGAGATTGACCAGGATCGTGCCCCGCTCCATCTCACGCGCCAGCTTGAGCGCGTGTGCGACAGCATGCGCGCTCTCGATGGCCGGGATGATGCCCTCCTGACGCGAGAGCTTGAAGAACGCGTCTTTGCAGTCGTCGTCCGATGCGGTCACATACTGCACGCGACCGGTGTCTTTAAGGTAGCAGTGCTCCGGACCGACGCCGGGATAGTCCAGACCGCTCGCGCATGAGTAGACCGGCGAGGGAGAGCCGTCTGCTTCTTGCAGCAGATAACACTTGAACCCGTGGATGATGCCCTCGGTTCCGTAAGACATGGTCGCGGCGTGATCACCGGTGGCAAGTCCGCGACCCAGCGGCTCGACTCCGACAAGATCGCAGGGATCATCAAGGAAGGCCCGGAAGATGCCTATCGCGTTGGAGCCACCGCCTACGCAGGCGGTGACGACGTCAGGCAGGTTGCCGGTCATGTCCTGGAACTGCTCTCTGGACTCCACGCCCACCACGTGCTGGAAGTCACGCACCATGAGCGGGAACGGATGCGGGCCCACGACAGACCCGATGCAGTAGATGGAGTTCTCGTAATCGGCAAGGTACGCCTCGAACGCCGAGTCGACCGCTTCTTTGAGGGTCTTGAGACCGTGGCTTACCGGTACCACCTTGGCGCCCAGCAACTGCATGCGACTCACGTTCGGAGCCTGCTTGGCGATGTCGACCTCGCCCATATGGATCTCACACTCAAGACCGAAATAGGCCGCGGCAGTCGCCAGGGCGACACCGTGCTGGCCGGCTCCCGTCTCGGCGATGACCTTCTTCTTGCCCATGTACTTGGCAAGCAGCCCCTCACCCATGCAGTGGTTGAGCTTGTGCGCACCGGTGTGGTTCAGGTCCTCGCGCTTGAGGTAGATCTGCGCGCCACCATTTGCAAGGGAAAGGCTACGCGCGTGATAGACCGGCGTAGGACGTCCCTGGAAGTGCTTGCGGATGTAGCGCAGCTCGGCGATGAACGACGCGTCGTTCTCTATCTGCCGATAGGCGTCCCATATCTCGGCAAAAGGCCCCTCAAGCTGCGGTGGAAGGAACTGGCCGCCCCACTGGCCAAAATAACCAGCGTCGCTTGGAACCGTCTCGTTCTTGGTCTGATCGGACATGATGACTTGAGACCTCTCTTCCGTGATCGGAGCCGTCGCCTCGTCGCCGGTGAAAGGCTTTCCCGCCGATGAAGTCTTCCTAGGATACTTCACCACCGGCCATCAATCACAGATTCATTGCATCAAATACGACCGGTCGCCACACAGAGCGCCGACTCGCGGGACAAAAGAGAATGGCCCGGCTCCCAAGAACCGGGCCATCCATTCACCTCGTCTTACGCGTATCTCCGACGATCTACCTGGACCGATGCGGCTGGCTGCCGTGGCAAGACACGCAACGCAGATCGCCCGCCGCCACTGCCGCCACCGTAGCCGGATCGTCTGTCTCATGGCACACGGCACACGTGAACCCTCTGTTGGCGTGCTCTGTGTCCAGATACATGCTGTGACACTTGCTGCACCCCTTCTGATTCACAGTCGCGGAGTTGTGCAGCGTATGGTGCGCGCTCTCCGTGAGAAGCGCGGTATGACATGAGTCGCAACCCGTCAGGCCGTCATCGACCGCTGCGGCAATACCCGTTGCGACTGCCGGACCATGACACAGTGCGCAGGTGTTCTCCGGTTCCCACTTGTCATGCTCTTCAGCGAGCTCATTGGTGAGATGGCAGCCCGTCGAAGTACAGCCGCTCATGCTCCAGGTGCTCGTATGCTCCGCCGCAAGGTCACCATGCTGATCATGACAACCACTGCAATCAGGTGAAGCCACGAAGTCCGGCTTGTCTCCATAGACGCGCACACCCTGTACGAACACGTAGCTCCAAAGGTATGTCGATCGACCGCTGTTCTTCACGACAAGCGTGTGCTCTCCATAGGGCAAGTCCTTGATGACGGAGATGTTCTTGTCAAAGCCCCAGGTGCCTATGAAGCAGTCGGCCGTCTTCCTCAAGACTCCGTCCAGGTAGATCTCTGAGATACCCCCGGTATTCGTGCGCTGGCCCACCCATGAGAGCCCCGTGCCCGTGAAGGTGAGCTGGAATGATGCGGTTCCGGACGTCGAGTAGGTATACGAGCCGCCTAGTAGGTTGGCATTGGTGACAGTCGTCCAGTCCCCAACGTACAGCAGCTCACTGTCGTCGACGAAGTAGCCCGGAGCCACACCGGCATGACAACCCGATGCAATGCATGCGCTCTGCTCGTAGGCACTGTAGTCGGTCCAAGAGAGCAGATTGCCAGCTGGAACCCCATGCGTGAGAACGCTCGTCTCCTCTGTGACGGGATCTCCCACGTCAGGATCACCAACGACCCCGTGCGTGCCATGAGCGGTATCGGATGCGTGACACGCATCGCAGGCGGCAGGTGCGTGACAACCGGCGCACTTGGGACGATAGTCAGCAAGCTCAGCCATCCAACCCCGGTTTGTGTGAATGCGATGGAGTTCATCCGCCGATGTGTACACAGACGCGTCCGAGTTGAAGTAGCTGCCAGTGGCCACGGCATCAGAAGTGGTCTGAGACACCCAGAAATCCGTCCGAGTACCCCAGTCCCAACGGCCATGACAGAGCTGATTACAGGTCTGATCGGCATTGTGAACAGGATGCGGCGAGATCCAGTGACACTTCACGCAGGCTGTCGTCTTGTCCACTGAGCCAACCGTGAAGTCGACTGTCACCCCCGTGACCACAGACCCGGAACCATGGCACTCAAGACAGTCCTGATTCAGGCTCTCCCCCGCCGCAGGCAGGACAGTGGCTGAAGCGGTCATCGGAATGCACAGGCCGATCGCAAGACAAAGAATCGCAAGAGCAAGGATGTAGCGCCGTCTGTTCATCAGAAATGAACCTCCCCGTCGTCTGCTGCCTTCCCAGGCACGCGGTGTCGGCATGTCCACCCCCGGACATGAAAACGCCGACTGAAACGATCAGCCGGTTGCACCACTGGCTCCCTGTCGTCCAGGTGCCCACATACAGACGACAGTTCAACGCCGCAGACCATCACCGCACCGGGACCCTTTGGCCCCTAGCCCGACGCGGATACTGACCATCCTGTAATCCTCCTTATGTTTCTTCAATACCCTGGCGGGCATTTCTCGCTAATTCTGAACGAACATGAGTCCTGCCTGAGCACGCCTCCCCTCATCGATCCCGGGTACCTACCCCTAAAGCCGCTTCACGGATGGGGACGCATGCAGATCGCGCTGGTCTACGACAGTCGTCTGAGCCGATACGACCTGGGTCCGCATCACCCGCTGAGGCCTGAACGGGTCTCTCGGAGTGTCGAGCTCATGTCAGCATACGGACTTCTGAACTCAGCAGTCCGGACGATCCCTCCACGCCTTGCATCGGACGAAGAGCTGCAGCTGTTTCACACCCAGGGCTACGTCCGGGCAGTAAGAGACGCGGACACCGCCGAGAGAAGCGTGCTGCTGGCACACGGACTAAGCACCGCCGACAATCCCCTATTCCCCGGGATGCACGAAGCGGCAGCGTTGGTCGCGGGTGCCGGCATCGTGGCGATGCGAGAGGTCCTGGATGGCGTCACGCCGCGCAGTTTCAGTATCGCGGGCGGGCTGCACCACGCGCACGCGAATCGCGCCGCCGGCTTCTGCGTCTACAACGACGTCGCGGTCGCGATCGCCGATGCGCTCTCCCGCGACCCGCGTCTTCGTATCGCCTATATCGACATCGACGCACACCACAGTGACGGCGTGCAGGAGGCCTTCTACGCTGAACCCCGCGTGCTGACGGTCTCCGTCCATGAATCCGGCAGGTACCTGTTCCCCGGCACGGGCTTTCCCGACGAACGCGGAGACGGCGACGCACTGGGGACTTCAGTGAATGTCCCGCTCCCCCGGGAGGCGACCGATGCATGCTACCGACTCGTCTTCAACACAGTGATCGAGTCCGCGGTCCAGGCGTTCGCCCCGGACCTTGTCGTGCTACAGGCAGGGTTCGACACCCATCACGCCGACCCCCTCACCTCGCTTGGCATGACGCTCCCCGGATACCGCTGGCTGACGCAGTCCATCGTGTCTCTCGCTGATGATCTTTGCGGCGGTCGCATCGTCGTATTCGGCGGCGGCGGCTATTCCTGGGAACACGTCGTTCCCCGCGCATGGTCCATGCTGGCTGCAACGCTTGCCGGGGTGTCGCTCCCGCCCTCGCTCCCTCCTGCATGGCTGTCAGCCCAGATGGGCGCCGGTTTCGATGTCCCCCACCTGCTGGATGAAGACGAGTGGGTCCCGGCCCGGGATGAAGACGTCCTTCTCGGCATGACGGAGCGCACCATCCACGAGGTCCACAGCGGATCTCCGTTCCGATAAGCGCCACGGCCGTGCGCGAGAAGGTGCCGTTTGTCAGCCTGAGGTGGGATGAACGCCCTCGGGGGTAGATTCGTACTGAGGACCCGTCTTGCGGGGAGGGGTGATGCGATATGAAGATCCGCAAGGCACTCCTGGCCATCGCACTAGGGGCAGCG
>JBFHJN010000080.1:0-8533 GCA_041595875.1 Coriobacteriia bacterium | reverse complement strand
CGGCGCGCCGTCGAAGGCATCCGCCGAGAAACGCACGGCCCAATCATCGCCGGTACGTGTGAGTGCGAGCAGCGTGCGCCATCCGGTGAGCTGCGGTTGCGCCTCGACATCTGCCACGGCCGAGTCGCCTTCCACTTTGAGTTGGTGCGCTATGAGCGTGTCGCCGGCCCGCAGGTACACGGATGCGCTTTCAAGGATGTCGGTGTAGGTCTCGCTCCCGGTGGCAGGGGAGTACACGCCGGTGATGCCGGGATCTTCCGACAGCGCTGTGGCCGTGCCCTCTGTCGCTGGTGCGGTCGCATTCACGGAGTACGTCGTCTCCTCGGAAACCACGGGCGTCACGTCGTGCCCACAGCCTGAAAGGCCGAGCAGCACTATGCAGAACGCTATCACTATTATGCGTTTCATGGGCCACATTTCTCGAGTCCGCCGAAGTAGAGAATACCCCCATGCGACCGGGTGTGGCACTATGGCACAACGTTCACAAGACAAAGGAGCACCCGATGGATCTTGCCGTGGTGATCGTCGCAACGGTAGCCGGACTCGCGGCAGGCATATGGGGCGGTTTCAAACTGGGCGAGCGGCTCAAAGACCAGCGTCCGTGGAAATACTGGGTAGCCAACGGCCTTGCGGTGGTGGTGAGTATCCTTCTGCTCCTGGCGGCCGGTTTCTCACAGCAGATATGGGTGTGGGCGCTGGTGATGAGCGCGTTCGCGGGTACGCTCACCGGCTTGAAGTACGGCTACGGCAAGAGCGTCGGCATCTGGCGTGTCCATGACCGCATGATGGACACTGACGAGCGCCTTCGCGACTGATCCCCGACGCTAGCGGCGCTGTGACTAGAACGTCAGCCCAGCCGTCGTCCCACGACGATGTCGTGCCTGGGCAGCACGTCCAGCAGGCGCACGCTGCTGAAGCCCGCGTTCTCGACCTGCTGGGCGATGGCGGGTCCGCCTATCCGGTGAGCCATCGGTGGACCCGGCTTGGTGTCCTCCAGCCGCCAGTCCACGATTCCCAGAACGCCGCCGGGCCGTAGCAGCCGCATCGCTTCGCGTAGCATGGCAGGCGCGTCTTCCAGCTCATGGTGCACGTTGATGCTGTAGACGAGGTCCGCCGAGCCGGATGGCAGCGATACGTCGGTCACGTCGGCATCCACCGGTATGACGACCCCGGCAAGTGTTGATGGCAGATGCGAGTGCATCCATTCCAGCATCACAGGTTCGCCGTCAACAGCGTAGATCTTCGCGTCCGTCATCTTCTCGGCGAACTCGATAGCGAAGATGCCGGTCCCGGCGCCCAGCTCCACGACCGTCTCGGGGTCGGCCACGCCGAACGCTTCCCAGATGGTCTCCGGGATCAGGTCGATGAAGCGTGCGGGATCGTTGAGTTTTGGCAGCTTGGCGGGGTCGAACCTGTGCGCGCTCATGGCTGTTCCTCTCGGCGGGTAGTGTGTTGATTCCCGTTTGGCGCTTCACAACAGCGCTACCGTGCCTTCACACGGCATTCACACCTGCTGGCCATACTCCAATACAGAAAGCAAAACCATCAAGCTCCAACAGGAGGTGTCACTCATGAAGAAAGGCAAGTCTATCGCATTGGTCACAGCGGGCCTGGTCGCAGGCCTTGTGCTGGGCAGTGTGAGCTTTGCTGCCGCCGCTCCGGCGGAGTACACACCGGCCAACGGTGTGGAGGCATGCGGGCTGCGGATCGGTCAGTCGCTGCGCGACGCAGGCGGACGGCTGATCGACGTTCTGGCCGACCTCACCGGTCTTTCCACCGAGGAGATCGCGGCCGAGCGCGCTGACGGCAAGTCCATCAGCGCCATCGCCGAGGAGAACGGCGTGGAGTCCGACGCCGTGGTCGACGAGGCCCTCTCGCTTCGCGAAGAGATGCTCAACGACCGTGTGGCTGACGGCACGATGACCCAGGAGCAGGCGGACGCCGCTCTTGAGCAGATGACCGAGCGCCTTGGCGAGCGCGTGGAGACGACTGAGGTCGGTCCTCCCAGCTGGTCCGGTGGCCAGGGTCGTGGCGGCCAGGGCATGCGCGGTTCGGGTGTTGGTGGCGGCATGTGCGGTGCGGGTGCGGGAACCTGCATCGTGACCCAGTAGTCGCGTATTGCACGAACACTCAGGGGAGTCGGCCAACGGGCCGGCTCCCTTTCTCATGTCCGGAAACGTGTCCGGACGCATGTGTGTCGTGCCGCTGGTGTACCATGCGGAGTGGAGTCCGCACGCGTCACACTATCGGTGACCGAGTATGTATAGGGGGCACATCATGGCCGATGAAGCGCACGCTTTAGCTGTGCTAATAGACTTTGAGAATCTCGCGCTGGGGCTGGAGCGTCCCAACGGAGGACGAGGTCGAGCGAAGTCTCAGAAATCTCCCGAGCAAGTCCAGGTCAAACTGATCCTTGAGCGCCTGCTGGAGAAAGGCAAGGTCATCGTCAAGCGTGCCTACGCCGACTGGGGCCGTTTCTCGGCATACCGCGAGACCATGCATGACTCCGGGATCCAGATGATGGAGATTCCCGAGAGGGGCATGACCGGCAAGAACCACGCGGACATCCAGTTGTGCGTAGACGCGATGGACCTGTGCTGGTCGAAAGAGCACATCGACACCTTCGTCATCGTTTCCGGAGACAGCGACTTCACACCGCTGGTCTCCAAGCTCAAGGAGAACAACAAGACCGTCATCGGGCTGGGAACCAAAGACTCCACCAGCGACCTGCTCGCCTCAAGCTGCGATGAGTTCATCTACTACGAGGACATCATCCAGGGCCCGGCCGCTCCCGGCGTCTCGATCACGGAGATACCCAAGAAGAAGCGCCCGGCCATCCAGCTGCTCATCGAGTCGGTCCAGGCGCTGCAGCGCGAGAACAAAGACATCATGTACTCCTCCATGGTCAAAGACACCATCAAGCGCAAGCAGCCGCAGTTCTCCGAGTCCAGCTACGGCTACCGGTCCTTCTCCGAGCTGCTCCAAGACGCCGAGAGGCACGGCATCGTCACTTTGCGCACGGACCAGCGTTCGGGCACCTGGGTCGTCGTCGGCTTTGCGGAGAAGAAGTGACTGCGGCTGCGTCCAGGCCGTTGTTCGAGCGGTATCCGGCCCTGCGTGAGCTTCTGCCGCACGTGGAGCTGGGCTTGCTTCCCACGCCCGTGGATCACGCCGTCGAGCTTGGGGAGCGCCTTGGAGTGGGCGGTCTCTACATCAAGCGCGACGACGTCTCGGGTGAGACGTACGGCGGCAACAAGGTGCGCAAGCTGGAGTTCTTGCTGGGTGATGCCCTGCGGTCCGGTGCCAAAGAGGTCATGACCTTCGGTGCGGCGGGTTCCAACCACGCGCTTGCCACGGCTGTATACGCGCAGCGCCTCGGCCTGGGTGCGCACAACTTCTTGCTCCCGCAGCCCAACGCGCGCTATGTCGCACGCAACCTGCTCGCCTCGGCAGGGGTGGGCGCCCATCTTCACTACCACGAGGACCGTGACCACGCGCAGGCGGCGGCATGGGCTTACGCTCAGCGGATGAAGATCGAGCAGGGCCATGAGCCGTTCTCGATCCCCTTCGGCGGCACCACGCCCATGAGCGCAGCGGGCGATGCTGACGCCGGACTTGAGCTGGCCGAGCAGATCGAGGCTGGCGAGCTGCCCGTTCCCGACGTGGTGTATGTCGCGTTCGGCTCGATGGGCACCGTCGCGGGTGTGTCGATGGGTCTTGCGCTTGCAGGCATCCCGGCCGAGGTCCGTGCGATCCGCGTAGTGCCCGAGACGGTCAGCTCGCTGCAGAACTGGCGATCGCTTCTGGCCGATGCGCTCACATTGCTTGGCGCCGGCGGCGCGAAGATCCCCGACGGTGCGCTCGATCGCGTGCGTGTCGTTGAGTCGCACCTGGGCGACGGGTACGCGCAGTTCACGCCCGAGGGCGTCGAGGCCGTGAAGCTCGTTCGCGAGCTGGGCGGGATCACGCTTGAGGGCACCTACACCGGCAAGACCTTCTCGGCGATCATCGCTGATGCTGCCTCCGGCGAGCTGGCCGGACGAAACGTCGTGTTCTGGAACACCTATAACTCGCGCGACATCGCTCCGCTCATCGAGGGCATCGACTACCGCGAGCTTGATGCGGGGCTGCACCAGTACTTCGAGACCGAGGTTCAGCCGCTCGACCTGGAACTCGCCGGGCTGGGGGCGTAAAGGACCGTGCGCATAGCGTATTTCACCGACTGTTACATGCCGGAGATAAACGGCGTCGTCACAAGCATCGAGTCGCATACGCGACTGCTTGCCGAGCGTGGGCATGAGATCCTCATCATCTGCCCCAAGTACGCCGAGCCGTTCGTAGACGACCGCCCCGGCATCCAGGTGGCGCGCTATCCGTCTTTCAGCTTCGTCACCAACAAGGCCACGCGCGTGGCGCTGCCCTCGACCGTCTCGCTCGTGCAGAGGTTGCGGCGATTCGATCCGGACATCGTCCATGTGCAAACGCCGCTCAGTCTGGGCGTCATCGGCCTGCTTGCCACAAAGGTCCTGCGACTTCCCAACGTGCAGACCTACCACACCTACATCCCGGACTTCATGCAGTACATCGAGCCGTCGCGCATCCTGCGGCTCGACCAGCTCTCGGACCGTGTGATGAACACGTACGTCTTCGAGCGCTGGATCGAGTCGGGCGTGTGGCGGCGGATCGTGCGCTCGAAGGACTTCCTTGAGGAGCACACCGACGAGCTGCTCGATGAACTGCTCGGCATCTCCATGGAGGTCGCCGAGGAGGACCGCACCGAGCTCACCACGCGTTTTGCCTGGCGCTACACGAGGGCCATCTACAATCGGGCCGATCTGGTGCTCACGCCGTCCTCGACTCTGAAGCGCGAGCTGCTCAAACACGGCGTGACGGTGCCGGTGGACTACCTCAGCAACGGTCTCGACCTGGGTTTGGTCGCTCCCAAGCAGTCGTGGGCACCCACGCGGCGGATGCTGCACGCCGGGCGTCTTGGCTTTGAGAAGAACGTGGATGTGGTCATCAAGGCGTTTGCGCGCATCAGCGCCGGGCTGCCAGGCTGGGAGCTGCACATAGCCGGTGACGGCCCCGCGCGTGAGTCGCTCCAGAAGCTGGCGGAGCGCCTGGATCTGCAGGAGTCGGTGCGCTTCCTGGGCTTTGTGGATCGCAGCGAGCTGGCGGCCACCTACCGTGACTACGACCTGTTCGTGACGGCGAGCACCATCGAGACGCAGGGGATCGTGCTGCTGGAATCGATGGCGGCAGGGCTTCCGGTGATCGGGGTGCGCGCTCTGGCGATCCCCGAGCTGGTGCGTTCGGGACGCGACGGGATCATCGTGCCGCCGGGGGATATACAGGGGATGGCACAGGCGATGCAACGGATGACCGACGATGACGCGCTGCGCGAACGCTTCGGTCTGGCGTCGCGCGGCGATGTGGCACAACATGACCTTTCCGGTGTGGTCACCCAGTTGGAGACCCTCTACAAGCAGACGATTGCAGCAAGGGGCTGACATGCGGTTCTTCGCACCTGTGGCACGTAACCTGGAGTCCGTGCTCGGCGACGAGCTCCGCGCGCTCCGTATCGGCGGCGTGAGGCCGGCGACTGCCGGCGTGTCGTTCGAGGGCACCATCGAGGCAGGCTACCGCGCATGTCTGTGGTCGCGCTTCGCCTCGCGGATCCTCATGCCTATCGCTCGCTACGACGCGCCCGATGAAGACGCCCTCTACGCCGGCGCGCTCGCGGTGCCGTGGGAGGAGCACTTCGCACTGACTTCCACGTTCGCCATCGATGCGAGCGTGCGGGATTCGGCTATCACGCACAGCGGTTACGCCGGGCTGAAGGTCAAAGACGCCATCGCCGACCACTTCCGGGAGATATATGGTGAGCGGCCTTCGGTGGACACCTCGGCGCCGGACATCCTTATCAACCTGGCGTTGCGCCGTGGCGTGGCCACGCTCTCCATCGACCTTTCCGGCGACCCGCTGCACCGTCGCGGCTACCGCCGTCCCGGCGTGCAGGGCGCTGCACCGCTCAAAGAGACGCTGGCTGCTGGCGTGCTCGCCCTTGCCGGCTGGAAGAAGATCGCCGCCGAAGGGGGAGCGCTGCTGGACCCGATGTGCGGTTCCGGCACGCTGCTGGTGGAGGCCGCGCTCATGGCGGGCGATATCGCGCCCGGGCTCCGGCGCACGCGGTGGGGCTTTTCCGGATGGCTTCAGCATGATGCGGACGTGTGGGACGCGCTGCTGGACGAAGCGATGGAGCGTGCCGAGGCGGGCATCGAGAAGCTGCCGCCCATCGAAGGAAGCGACACGGATGCAGGCGCGGTGGAGATCGCGCGTGGCTGTATCGCGCGAGCGGGCCTTGCGGAGCACGTGAGCGTGGACGTGCGCGACGTGAGCGAAGCCACGCCCACCAGGAGCGCGGAGCGTGGATTGCTGGTGGCCAACCCGCCGTATGGCGAGCGGCTCACCGGTGACCTCGAAGCGCTCTACACCACCCTCGGCGAGCGTGAGCGTCGTGTCTTCGGCGGCTGGCGCAGCGCGGTGCTCGTCTCGGACAGAGCGCTTGAGGCGCGGATGGGCATGCATGTCGATGAGCGTCACGAACTCATGAACGGCCGCATCCCTATCGAGCTGATCGTGGCCGAGATACCCCGGCGTGCCGAGGGTGCCGTGGTCGTTGAAGATGAAGGCGCCGAGATGTTCGCCAACCGGCTACGCAAGCGTATGAAGCACCTCGGGAAGTGGGCTCGTCGTGAGGGCGTGACCTGCTACCGGGTGTATGACGCCGATCTGCCCGAGTACGCGGTCGCGGTGGATCTCTATGAGGGTCGCTGGGCGCACATCTCGGAGTATGCGCCGCCCAACACCGTTGACGCGGACGCTGCGCGCCAGCGGCTTGCCGGTGTGATGCGCGTGACGCCTGAGGTGCTGGGCGTACGCCCCGAGGATGTCTTCCTCAAAGTCCGGCAGCGACGGCGCGGCACCGAGCAGTATGAGCGTGCGGGCTCCCGCGGCCAGCAGCACGAAGTCCACGAGGGTGCGGCCACGTACCTGGTGAACTTCACCGACTACCTGGACACGGGGCTGTTTCTGGACCATCGGCCCATGCGCAAGCGCATCATGGACGAGGCCGGGGACAAGCTGGTCCTCAACCTGTTCGCCTACACCGGAGCCGTCTCGGTGGCCGCCGCCCTTGGTGGAGCGCGTCAGGTGCTGACCGTGGACCTCTCCAACACCTACATGGAGTGGGCGCGCGCCAACATGGAGCGCAACGGATTTCTGGGAGCGCGCTACGAGTTCGAGCAGGCCGACTGTCTGCAGTGGCTGCGCAAGAAACGGGAGCGCCGCTTCGATCTGATCTTCCTGGACCCGCCCAGCTTCTCCAATTCCAAGCGGATGTCAGAGTCCTTCGACGTGCAGCGCGATCACGTGTATCTGATCACGCGCGCGGCGGCTCTGCTGGCGCCCGGGGGCACGTTGTACTTCTCAACGAACCTGCGCACGTTCTCGCTGGACGAGCAGAACCTGCCGGATATGGACATCACAGACATATCGGCGCAGACGATCCCGCCGGATTTCGAGCGCAATCCTCGCATCCATAAGGTGTTCAAGATCACGATGCCGTGATGGAGATGGCCTCCACGGGGCAAAGCTCGACGCATCCTTCCACGTCGCCGTAGCTTTCGGGCTCGGGCGACTCGGTGATGACGCGGGCTATCCCGTCGTCGTCGAGCAGAAACACCTCCGGGCACGTGTCTTCGCACAGCGCACAGCCGATGCACAGGTCGGGATCCACTTTGACCAGCATGTCGTCCCTCCTTGTCTGCAGGCGACCTTACCTACACCTCATGCCCAGGGAGGGGTCACATTAGACGGGGGATCAGACCTGCGGCGCATCGCCCAGAGCGGGCTGCGTGCAAGGCAGGCTAGACCTGCAGCTCCAGGAGCGCCACGTCCAGCCAGCGGTCGAACTTGTAGCCGACCCTGTGCATCACGCCCACCTCGTTGAAGCCGAGTCTGGCCGCCATGGCAAGGCTCGCCGCGTTCTCGGTGCAGATGCGCGAGAGGATGACGTGGATATCCAGCGAGGGGGCGAGTCCGATGAGCGCCGTTGAGAGCGCGCTGCCAAGCCCCCGGCCCACGCACTGCTCGTCGATGTAGGTGGAGATCTCCACCGTGCCGGCGTAGGCGCGGCGGTCCGAGTAGTCCGATAGCGAACCCCAGCCCACTACGACGCCGTCCTCCACAGCGACCAGGACGGGCCGGTTCGCGCCATGGTGCGCCAGCCACTCCCGGCGGTCCTCGGCGGTCTTGGGTTCTTCGTCGAACGTGGCAGTGGACCGCAAGACGGCCTGGTTGTAGATCCGGGCTATCGCTTCTGCATCTTCTGCCGTCGCAAGGCGTATCTGGGGCACGGTTCTTCTCCTCGGCTGATACGTGATTCTGGATTGTGAGTACACGCGACGTATCGTACACTGAAACTTCTTATCATCCGCAGATGTGCAGGACGTAGCGCGGGTGAATCGCCTTT
>JBFHJN010000079.1:0-8732 GCA_041595875.1 Coriobacteriia bacterium | reverse complement strand
TCTCCCAGGCGCACACCCTCACGGCGAACAACGCCAACGGCCCCTCAAGTTCCACCAGCGCTGCGGTCTCCCAGACGCACGAGCTGACCGGCAACAACGTCAACGGCCCGGCCACCTCCACGACGGGGGCGATCTCGAGCACCGGCACGCTCAGCGCCAACAACGTCAGCGGCCCGGCCACGAGCACCAGCGCTGCGATCTCCCAGACGCACGCCCTCACCGGCACCAGCGTCAACGGCCCTTCAAGTTCCACCAGTGCTGCGATCACCCAGACGCACACGCTGACTGGCAACAACGTCAGCGGGCCTGCTACGAGCACGGCCGGAGCGGTCTCCAGTACGGGCACACTTGGGGCCAACAACGTCAGTGGCCCGGCGACCTCCACGTCTGCAGCGATCAGCCAGACGCACATTCTGATCGCCGCTGCGGTGGCCGCCGACGCACAGGCCAGCAGCTCGGCGATCGTGCAGACGCACCTTCTGTCCGCGAACAATGTTGTCAGTACTGCGGCTAGCACTCAAGGTGCGATCGACCTCACGTTCACGCACAACCTGACGGCGAACAGTGTTGTCAGTACCGCAAGCTCCACGACTGCAGCGATCAGCCAGACGCACGAGCTATCCGGGAACAGTGTCAACGGACCAGCAAGTTCCACCAGCGCTGCGGTTTCCCAGACGCATTCGCTGAGCGGCAACAACGTCAGCGGCCCCTCGAGCTCGACGAGCGGGGCGGTGTCGGCCGAGGCTGGCTTGACGGCCAACAACGTCAGCGGGCCTGCGACGTCGACCACAGGGGCTATTAGCCAGACGCACGCCCTCACGGGAAACAGCGTCAACGGCCCGTCGGCCTCCACCAGCGCACAGATCACACAGATCCACACCCTCACCGGCAACAACGTGAGTGGCCCAGCCACGAGCACGAGCGGGGCCTTCTATACGGACGCCCTGCCGTTCAGGATCGGGTTGAGCCGGATCCACCGGGTCAAGCGCGAGGTCAGGGTCCACCGGGTCAGGTGATCAAACCAGTCTATGGTTGCATAAACTGGGTTTATCACATATCCTCAGTGCAACAATAGACTGCAGGTGCGCCCATGTTTGAAAAGCTCCGCTCGTGGTTGGGTCGCCCGAAGGTCGACGAGGCCCGGGAGGCTACCCAGGTAGACGCGGCCACGCTCGCGCCCTCCCCTCCCCCGAAGGTACGCCCGGGGTCGCGCTCGTACGCCACGTTCTTCACGACCACCAAGCCGAACCCGAAGGCCGAGCTCCCGCGTACCGATAGGGGCCTCACGAACCTTGACTTGATGTCGCTGCGCAATGGCGCCGACACCCGGAAGGTCGTGCATGACTACGTCTACGCGAGCCCCGACTTGAGCGCGGCGGCCTGGGCGTACCTGCGAGTTGGCATCCCGGGCAAGTACACGGCGATCGCCTGCTCAGCGGTGGACGGCACCATCGACGTCGAAGCCACCACCTTGCTGCAGCAGATCATCGCTCGCATGGACGTCTTGACCCCGTACGACGAGGGATTCTCGAATGTGCAGTCGCTCAAGTCGCTGAGCGAGTCGCTGGCCAAAGAGATGCTGATGTACGGGGCCATGGCCGGTGAGCTGGTATTGGACAAGGGACGACTGCCCATGATGATCCAGCCGATCAGCACGACGACGATCTCCTTCCGGCCAGACGGCAAGGGCTTGAAGCCGTTCCAGAAGATGGGGCAGGAGGAGATCGACCTCGACATCCCGACCTTCGTCATGCTCAACCTCGACCAGGACCTGCTCGACGCCTACGCCTCAAGCCCGTTCGAGTCAGCGATCAAGCCCGTCCTGTTCAAGGAGGACTTCGCCCAGGACGTGCACAAGCTCATCAAGCGCGTGATCCACCCCCGCCAGAAGGTCAAGATCGACGAGGAGAAGTTCCGCAAGAACATGTCTCCCGACGCGCAGGTGGACGCTGAGGCTGCCCGCGCCGAGATGGACAACGTCATCTCCCAGGTCGAGTCCCAGGTGAACGGCCTGAACCCTGAGGACGCGCTGGTCTACTTCGACAGCCTGGACTTCGAGGTCGAGAACCCCAGCAACGCGGGCCTGTCCTCCGAGTACGAGGTGCTGCAGGGCATCGGCAACAGCCGCCTCGCCACCGGCGCCAAGACGATGGGCACGGTGCTGGGCTTCCAGTCAGGCTCGAGCAACATCGCATCGGCCGAGACGATGCTGTTCATGAAGTCCGCATTCGGCATCACCGACAAGCTCAACCAGTTCTACAGCCGGATGTTCACGCTGGCCCTGCGCCTGTTCGGGCTCGATGTCGTGGTCAAGTTCAAGTACGCCGACATCGACCTGCGCCCCGAGGCGGACCTTGCGGCTTTCCGCCAGACCCAGCAGATGATGTTGCTCGAGCAACTCAGCCTTGGGCTCATCACCGACGAGGAGGCGTGCCTGGCCTTGACGGGCAAGCTGCCGCCCCCGGGCTACACCCCGCTCTCAGGCACCCGGTTCAAGGACGCCAACGCGCAGGCCTCGACACCGCAGGAGCCCACCAACAGTGGCTCCACCTTGAATCAGAACCTGAACCCTGACACCCCGACTACGGGGAGAGGACAGAACAAGCGCGCCGAGAAGCTCGTGGTTGTGGGGGGTTGATCGTGGAACGACTGACCCAGGCAGCACCCTGGCTGAAGGAGATGCTCCCCTGGGTTTTCGCCACAGTGCTGTCGCTGTGGGGCGGCGTCGCGCACTACGCCATGTTGGTCCGCAACGGTGAGCCGCCTAGCTGGATGGGCGGCATACTCGTCGTAGTGGTCTGCATGTTCAGTGGCCACCTTGGCTTCTTCATGTCGCAGCGGATTGGCCTGACGGAGATGGACATGGCGACCACGGTCTCCTTGTGCGCGTTCGGAGGCCCTGCGGCACTCAAGCACTTTCTCAAGAGCAAACTTGGAGTCGAAACGCCATGAAACGTTGGAGGAGAGCGATCGACACAGCGTTCATGGTCTGGGTTCTAATCCTCGGTCCTGCGGTTTTCGTGTCCTCTGTCGGCCCTTGGCTCGACAGCAAGTTCCCCGTCGCCGATCCGTTCGTCGTGCTCAAGTACAAGCATGAGAACGGGATGCTGGTGCTCAGCGGCATGCTGAACAAGCAACGAGAGCGGTGTAAGCCGATTGAGATGTTTGCCATCGTGGAGATGCCCGAGTCCTTGCCCAGCGTGGTCGACATCTCGTTCATCGAACGGAAGGTTGACCGGCTCGTGTCCCGGCCGGGCGGAGAGCAGAACTGGGGACCGTGGGAGATCCCGGTGCCAGTCGACGCAACAGAGGTAACCCTGCACACCCTGCATAGTTGTCACGGACTATGGGACACCCCGGGTAGCTACCCACTATGGAAGGCCGAGGAGTAAGCCATGAGCAAGAAACTACCGCGCGGAGTTCTTAATCGCAATCCGGGAAACCTGGAGCGGGGCAGTGACCGTTGGCTGGGCATGTCTCAGGACCAGAGCAGCGACTCGAGATTCCTGGTCTTCGACACAGACGAAGCAGGCATCCGTGCGCTGATGCGTGTCCTGATAAACTACCAGGAACGCCATGGGATCTGCACCATTCGTAAAGCGATCGACCGATGGGCACCGGCTGTCGAGAACAACACCAACTCCTACGTCCAGCACGTCTCGAGGATGACGGGGTTCGACCCCGACGAGAAGCTGGACTTCCTCGACCGATACGTGTGCGTCCAGTTGACGAAGGCGATCGTGCGCCACGAGAACGGCCCCGCTGACCAGCACGGTCGGCCGGAGTTCTGGTACGACGAGCCGACCTATGACCGCGCTGCGGTGATGGCCGGGTTCGAGCCTGAGCTGAAGCCGCTGGTCAAGTCCAGGGAGATCACCGGTGGCGCCGTCGCTGCCGTCGGCGCGTTGGGCACGCTGGCTGCGGTCATGACCGGCGCTCCGGTGGTCGAGGCGACGGTTACCCCGATCACGCCCGAGGACATCTCTCTCGTTGTGGGCGCTATCGGCGCCCTTGCCGGCCCTTCGATGCTCGCATACGCGTCCCCGATCGCCACGCTGTTGGGTGCCGCTTACGCCATCTGGGCTCGATACGACTCCTCGCGCCGCAAACTCCGTTGAGGCACAAGATGACAAATGTTCTGGACCTATCAAAGTACCGACAGCCTGCACTCAGCCCGGTCTACGGCTGGGCCAAGGCTGTCGAGACGATCACTGTGGCGAACATGAGCTTCTTCTTCGCCATGCAACAGACATGCCTGCGCGCTTGGGGGTTCTAACGTGGCCGGCTTCGTAGTAGGGCTCACCAACACCCGGATCGAGATCGACCCGGATGACATCCTGCCGTTCATCGTCGACTTCACCGACTGGCTGGCGGGGGACACGCTCACTGCGCACTCGATCGTCCAGAGTGTCGGCGTAACCGTGGACAGCTCGAACATCAGCGCTGTGCCTCTGGTCGTTGATGAGTATGGAACGATCGCAGCGGACAAGTGTGTCGTGCTGTGGTTGTCGGGTGCCACCGTCGGCGCGGCTGGAAAGCTGGTGCTCCGCGTCAATGCGGGCACCGCCCGCCGTGACGTCACCTACGCCATCACGGTGAAGAACAGGTGATGGAGATCCACCCGACGATAGAACGACTGGCGATCGGCTGGAAGTGCGTGTGCGCAGACGCCATTGGATTAGGCGACACCGCCGAGTCGGCATATGCGGCATGGCTTGGCGCGTTCCGATATCAGGGACCACCATTGCCTATCAAGACTGATGACATGATAGACTCAGGTTATAACTACAAGAGGGCATGATCGTGCCGAAATTTATTGAAGACCGAGTTTGGGCAGGGTCAGAGGCCAGCTTGAAGCAGGTGCTCGCCGACCAAGACATTCGGGCAGCGCGCATCGCAGCCGGCACGTACACCCCCCGGGAGGAAGAGGACAGACCCTCCCGCCTGCTCGAGGTTGAGGACGGCGTGGCAGTCCTGAGTATCTCAGGCCCGCTGGTCAATGATGACGATGCGCTCTGGAACCAGATGACAGGCAAGACCGGCTACCCGGAGATCCAGGCTGCGCTCGTCGAGGCGGCCATGGACCCAGAGGTCAAGCACGTCCTGCTCAACATCGACTCGGGCGGCGGACAGGTGTCCGGTGTCGAGGACACGGGCAACCTCATCCGACAGGTGCAGCAGGTCAAGCCGGTCACGACCTACTCGGGGGGCAACATGTACTCAGCAGCCTACTGGCTGGGCTCGACGGCTGGCGAGGTTCACGCCGCCAAGGGTACCGGGGTCGGCAGCATCGGCGTGATCGCCACCCACATGGAGCAGTCCGAGCGCCTCAAGATGGACGGCATCGGCGTCACCGTGATCCGGGCGGGTAAGTACAAGGCCTTGACCAACAGCGTCGAGAAGCTCTCCGACGAGGGCAAGGCGATCATTGAGGCCGACGTTCAGGCTGCTTACAAGGACTTCGTGAACCACGTCGCCGACAGTCGTGGGAAGTCCTACGAGTACACCGACACGGTCATGGCGCAGGGCCGGGAGTTCCGGGGCCAAGCGGCGGTGGAAGTGGGCCTGGTCGACTCGATTACCACATTCGACGCAGTCGTGTCCAACATTAAAGAAAAATTGATGGACACATCAAAATCTTTTATGGATAATCGGGGTAAGCAGTCTACAGCGCTGCGCGTCGAAACACATGGAGATGGCAATAGCATGCCGAAGAAGACCCTGACTGAGGCCGACATCGCGGCCCTGGCTGCGGGCGCAAGTCTGGACGCTTCTGCTTCCAACGCGCAACCCGCTGATGAGCCGAAAGACGATGCTGCGGTGAAGCCCGAAGTGAGCGCCGAACTGGAGAAGGACGAAGCCGAAGGCGAGAAGGCCGAGGTCAAGGCCGAGTCCAAGGTGGAAGAGAAAGTTGACGCTTCTGCCAGCACGCTCAAATTCATGGCTGACCAGTTGAAGGCCGCGCAGGACGAACTGTTCGCCGCTCGCCTCGCCCTGTCCAAGCTCGAAGACAAGCACGCTGATCTGGCTGCCGTCGTGGGTCCGCTCAAGGACATCGCGGCCAAGGCGATCAACAACATGCGCGTCGCCCTGAACAGTTCCCCGATGGACTTCAGCGCCCTGGGCGCAAGCCAGATCCTGGCCGACCACACGGCAATGGCCGCGAACTTCGAGTCGAAGTTCAAGGTTGGTGGTGTGGCTGCGGTCGAGGTCGCCGTCGAAGGGAAGAAGAAGCCTGCAAACCCGCAGCACATGGCTCGCGTCAACGCGGCCCGTCATTCCAAGTAAGGAGTATTCAAGATGGCAAAGTTTATGATGGGCGAGTTGGTCGGCGTTGAGCCGGTTACTGCACGCCTGGGTGCCGGCACCGGCGCCGCGAACAACCTCACGACCGCCGAACTCGGCAAGCCGGTGAACCTGGTCGGTGAGTCCCGCTACAACCTGGCCGCTGTCACGACTGCGATCGAGGGCTTCATCACCGCTGTCGAGTCGGCCACCCTTGACGGTTACACCATCGGCTCGATCCAGGAAGACGGCTACAAGGCCGTGACCTTCGACGGCTTGCAAGGCACCCCTGGCACCGGCACCGTGGCCATTGGCGACTACGTCGTCGCTGGCACCGCTGTCGCCAAGGATACGGCCCTGTCGGCTCCGGCCAAGGTTTGCAAGGCCACCACCCAGACCGGTCACTACTTCGCCTGGCGCGTTGTGAGTCTCGGTTCCGCTGGTACCGGCGCCGTCGGCACCACCGGCGTCATCAAGCGCGTTAACGCCTAATTCAGGAGAAAGAAGATGGCCGCATTTTTCAACGAAGCGGGCGAAACGCAGCAGGTCGAGGTTTCCATCGACCTGGTGAAGGAAGCCTCCGATAACAAGATGTCGGTGCGTGACTGGGTGAACACCGTTTACCCGACCGACGTCTCCGCCTACGGCGATGCCTTCTCGCAGTTCTGCGAGTCCGAAGGCATCCTGCTCCGCAGCGACCGCCGCAACGGCATCCGCGCACCCAGCCTGTCGGCCGTGCTCAACGGTCGCCCGTCGATGGAGGCTGGCTCGGTTGTTCGTCAGCCCAGCTCGCAGGCCCGCGTCCTCCTGATGCCCGCCATCGGCGCGCTGGTGGAAGACAAGCTCGTGGCCGACCTCGAGATGAACGCCAATGCGTTCGACTCGATGATCGCCATGGACGACACGATCGCCGACGAGTGGTTGCTGTGGCCCGAAGCCAACTTCGCAGGCCCGGAAGCCGGCCGTTCGCAGGGCATCTCGCAGCTTGCCAAGCCGCAGACGATGATGACGCTGACCACCAGCGAGAAGCAGATCAAGGTCCCGACGTTCGCGCTGGGTATCGAGTGGTCGGAGCAGGCGGCGAAGTACCTGAACCTGGACTTCATCGCCCTGTCGATCGCCCGTCAGGTCGCGGTCGAGCGCAACGAGCGCGCGAACTCCAACCTTCTGGCCATGCTCAACGGTGACACCGACGTCGGCCAAGGCGCCCTGTCGGCGATCTCGGGCAAGGTGAAGACCGCCGTGTCCCTGGACTCGGCTGCCACCACCGGCATCACCCAGAAGGCCTGGATGCTGTGGCTGTACAACAACAGCAAGAAGCGTCGTATCACCCACGTGGTGACGGACATCCTCGGCGCGCTGGCGATCGAAGGTCGTGCCAACCGCCCGACCGTCCAAGGTGACAACAACACCAGCCCGCGCATCAACGCCGAAGCCAGCCCGATGAACCCCAACTGGGGTGACGTCCAGGTGTTCATCACCGACGACGCCAACTGGCCGGCTGGCACCGTGATGGGTGTCGACGCCCGTTACGCGATGCACCGGGTCACCTCGACGAACGCCTCGTACCAGGCTCAAGAGGACTTCGTGCTCCGTCGTGGTAGCGCCATGCGCTTCGACTACGGCTCGCTGACTCGTCGCCTGATGGACGATGCGTTCGAGGTCCTCACCTTCGCGTAAGTGGTCTGCAGCACCCCAGGATCCCCAGCCTAGGCTGGGGATTTTTTACGCCGCTTTCCTGTTGGTCGGATGCCTGATAGAATCAAATTTACTTATGGAGCCCAAGAATGCCCAGACCTTCCCAGAAGACCAAGCAACCGGAAGTGCCGCTGATCTCGACCGCCCCCGGCGTCACGCTCCTGATCAACCCGTTCACGCAGCAGCGGTTCACGCCGCAGCCGGTTGAGGCCGAGGTCGACGACTGGGTCAAGGTCCAGATCGCTCATGGGAAGCTGATCCATGCCGCTGGCTAACTACACGACGTTTCACGACGTCCGTGCCGCGCTCGGGGTCAGCTCCGAGGAGCTGGGTGACGACGTGCTCGGGCTCCAGCTCTACGAGGACCATCTGCAGGCAGACCTTGACGACATCAGCATCTCGCTCGACCCGGCGCACGCGCTGCTCGAGGCTGAGCCTGTGCTCACGGCCGTGCAGGAGCGCTTCATGATGGCTGCCCGTGGGTTCTCCACCTACGCGGTGGCCAAGACCTTGACGGTGACGCTGCCGATGTTCGGGCCGAAGTCGATCGAGGATGGCAAGGCCCGCCTTGAACGATTCAACGATCCGTACAAGGCCACGATCATCGCCGTGGGCAACGAGTACGACCGCTGGCGTTCCCGCCTCATTGCTGCGTTCCTCGCACTGGGCGAGACGGCGACGACTGCGACGACGCGCCGCTACGTCGTGGCGATCCCGCCTGCGTCGAACCCGATCACGGGCACTTGATC
>JBFHJN010000078.1:0-8780 GCA_041595875.1 Coriobacteriia bacterium | reverse complement strand
CCCACCTGCGTCTTCTGCCACCCCGCGGGGTCAGGGGCCACGTAGCACGGTATGCCCGCGTACCGCTCGAACATATGGGGCTTCAGGAGCGTCTGCAAAAACGTCTTTATCCCCATGTTCTCCGACACCAGTTCGGACAGGATATTCACCCCTCCCCTCGGGGTAAGCTGCCCGATAACCGCGGCAGGGGTTCGTCCGAAGTCAAGTCCTATGCACAACGGGTAACTTTCCGACCGGATCGCGGTTAGTGGTGTTTTGGCGACGTGGCGTTCTTTCCTGAACGTCTTGTCGTATACCGGTAACCCACCGACGCTGCGCCCATACCGACACTGCAGGTATACCCGGATGAACTCCTCGGTCTTCCCTTCGAGCGTGTTCGGGTAATAGTCCTTTGCCAGGTTGTCGTAGTTGTCATGCGCCGGGTCCACGGCGTACTGGTTACCCTCGGCGTCCTCTGCAACCGCCGCTTCGGGCGGGTCTTCGCTGTACTTCTCGATCCACTCGTCGACGGACAACACCGCTTCCGGCTGGATATGCACGCTCCAGTTCCGCGGCGTCTCCAACTCCATCTTCTTGTGCCACCAGGTGTCTTCCACTGGCATGTTGGTGTCGAAAATTGCCCCCGCCCGCGTCGGCCCGCCGTCCTTCATGGACGGGAAGCGGTTTACCCGCATCAGCAGGCCATCTACAACGTCCGGATGCAACTCTCGTGCCTCGTTACCCCACAGACCCGTCGCCTCAAGCGACAGCGCCTTTCGGATGTCCTCCGGCTTGTCCAACGCCACCAGCATCCACTCGGACTCCACCGTCGTGCCGTCAGGCAGGCCGATGCGGTAGAAGTACGTCTTGTCCGTCGCCCGGTACTCCCCATACACCCCAGGCGGGAACCAGTCGTCGATGGTCTTTTTCGTGGTGCTACGCAATTGATCGGCAGTGTTACGCGTCACGATGAACCGCGTCTTCCGCACCCCCTGATCGTTCGCCTTCTGGTCGCAGGCCCAGCGCATCAGCTCGTGGGCACAACACACCGACTTCCCTCCACCGATGGGGCCAGCCAGCACGCGCACGTACGACTCGGAGAGCATGAAGTCCTCCATCGTGGGTGTAGCGACGAATTTAGTCATCTGAGATCACATCGATCACTGGGTGGGACTGCTTCGTACCTGAGATGGTCGTAGTACGGTGTGCGTTGGGGAAGACGATCTGGATCATCGGGAGTTGTGCGCCAGTCGGCAGGTTCTGCACAGGAGACTCCACCTTACCCATTTTTGACAACCACTTCGCCAACTCCATGCGCTGCGACAGCGGGAACGACTGGTTAACAGCAAGGGCGCGCAGCGTCACCATCTGCTCATACAGCATCCCACGGGAAAGCTGCTCGAAAACACCAGGGTCTTCCATTGCCTCGATGACGGCAGCAGGGGACATCCCCGGCATCAACGCCTCAATAGCGTCTTCCGGTGTGGTCTGGGTATGGTCTTCGTCGTAGGTATCCATGCTCGGTAAGTAGCACACTGGGTGTAGGGGGTCAAGTGGGTGGGCGCTGCCGACACCATAACCAGGACAACCGTGGGGGCGCATGGGTAGGGTGTATCGTGCTTTACAAGGTAGAAAACTAGGTCTGCTCTGTGAGGGTGGGGCAAGGAGAGGGGGCGGGGGCCTGGCCGCCGTGGTCCATAGGGGGGGCTTAACGGTTCGCCACCTATGAGGGCGATGCATCATCCGCCCCGTTCCTTAAAAACCTGCCCGTACCGAGCACGCCCCGTTCAAGGCGCGCGCAATTCCCTGCTGGCCGCCGATAACGCGGAAGGTAAAAGTTGCGAGCACGCACCAAAGACGGCGCGCGGTATGGCGACTATCTTTAACAATTCGGACATTGGTGGCACGCGGTATCCCGACGAATTAGCGGGCAATCCTACAACAGCGCATTGCGTATTTAGTGCGCTGCACCACAACCAGTATGGCGGGTTAGACCATACGAGGCGACACCGGGCCAAGAGCAGAAAACGGTGTGTGGTTTCGGCGTGACTCTTGCAGTGACAGTGTTCAAGTTACACGCCGGTATCAGCAAGTGCATTCAATCCCGAGTGCGCTGGTTGATGCTTTTCCATAGGAGTAACAATCATGCTGCAATTCATCGATTCACCGGAAGATATGGAATGGTTGCGCGACGTGTTCAAGGTACCCGGAGAATGGGGCTCCGCAACAATACAGGGTAACGAAGATGCTCCGGAGCGTATCGAACTGTTCTACAGCAAATCACCGGCGTGGAATGCTGTTCCGGACTCCACGCTTACGCCGGATAACTGGCAATGGCTGTCCTAAGAATCTATCGCAGTGGAGGTGCAGCCATGTTGCTTAAACGCTCTTCGCCGCTTGTGCGCCTATGGTTGCACTTGCCGGTATGGTTCGGACGAGTTGAAGCCGTCCGTGTAGGCGACGATGTGTCGTCGTATGTTCGTATTTCTTTCAACTAAGGAGAACTAATCATGGCAGTTAGCAAGAAATTCACGGATCTTGTCCAAAAAGTCGCTGGTAGCAATGTCGGCGAGTTGCTTCGCCAAATCGGCGAGCAAGCGACGAAACATGCATATTCGGGCAATGATGCTACGTATGCGCAGTATGCGCTCGACACCTTGCCGGACGCTTGGCGCAATCCGCTAGCCACGTGGTTTCGTGCTCGTGGCCTCATCGTCGCCCAGAAGGCCGTTGGCTCGTCGCGCTTCGTGGTCGGCGAAACCGACGATGCTGGTGTGTTCGCCTGCGTCAAATCCAGCCGGAAGCGTGACAAGGCGTTTGCCGAAGCGGCGTCCACACCGGTGATTCAAACCGAGGTGCAGTCCGTTCGTGCCGAAAAGAAGCCGAAGGAACTGAAAGGCACGGCGAAGGCTCGCGCCGAATCCGCAGCAGAGAAGGCGATCAAGTCTCTCAAGAAGACCGATCCGGAAGCGGCCGCCCTGCTAAATGACAAGCTGGCACAGCCTGCCGCCGTCGAGGTGCATAACGCCATCGTGGTGTCCGACACCATCACCGAACTGTCGAACGACGAAGCGAGCTTGCTCGCCGAGTATCTCACCCAACTACGTATGGAAGCGCGCAAAGCCGCGTAAAGGAGGCGTGTGGTATGGATTAGATCACGGCCGGCAAGACACACAGCCTGCGTAGTGTGGCTGTGTGAATACCGACGATCGCGGCGGCGCATTTCTCCGCCGTGGATATAAACCCCAGACCCTGCCCATTCGAGTAGTGGGCAGCAGTGTGTGGTTTTAAGCCCCTACAAGCCGCGCAACACTGCGGACGTAGGGTACCCCCTGCCCGAAGCGCCAGAAAGGCTCCTGCGGGCTCCTGTGCAGACCAAACACTGATTGGAGATACAACATGATCATGCCCGACGTTCAAGTAGTTCGTACCTACACCATCATCCATGCCCCTACCGAAACCGTGCTCAAGTACGGTCTCACCATCGAGGAGGCAATCGAAGCGGTCGCAGAGTACGAAACCGAGTACGTGGAGTGCATCATCGTCGAGGAGACGAAGTAATGAAAACCCAAGTACCTGAGTTGGTCCGCGTCTTCATCGAGCGCGACGACATGTCCGAGCAGGAGGCATTGGACTACGTGGCCGAGATGCGCCAGCGTATCGCCGAGGGCGAAGACCCCGAGGAGGCGCTGTACGACGAGGGCTTGGAGCCCGACTACATCTTCGACCTGATTTAAGGTGTAACATTTGCTTAGGTGTAACATCGCCTAAGCTGTAAAGTCCCGAGGCCCGCAAGGTGTAAAGTCTTGCGGGCTTTCTTACGTGTATAGAACTTTACAGGTAACACTTGCTTAGGTGTAAAATCCCTAAGGTGTAAAGTTCTGTGCTTGTAAAGCCTTAGCTGTAACATTCGCTTAGGTGTAAAGCCTTAGCTGTAACATTCGCTTAGGTGTAAAGCGTTAGCTGTAACAATAGGGCCTTAGGTGTAACATTCGCTTAGGTGTAAAGCGTTAGCTGTAACAATAGGGCCTTAGGTGTAACATTCGCGGGTGCTACAGCACCTGATGCGGCAAATGCTACAGCTAACGAGGGCGAAAAATACAAATTTTGGTGACTCCAGGCAATTTGTCCAAAAATTGTCTAAACTGCACCCCTAGTAACAGCAAGACTTGTAGATGTATTAATTACAAATATACAAATATACAAAGAAAAAAAGGATGTATAGGGTAACCAAATGATGTAGATGTAACATGCGCTACAGGCTAGGATTGTTACACCTAGTCCCCATGTTACAGCTAACCTCGTCGCCCCGTCTTCCACCAAGGGGGGGTACATCCTATTTTTCGTTGTATATTTGTATATTTGCATGACGTTCGCTTATGCTACAGCCACACCCCGCGTGTTTCCTAGGGGTGTAGTACGGCCGAAATATACAAGCCCTTGTCAAATACTGACGACGATTTGTATATTTCGGTTTGCTTGCGGTTTGCTTGCGGTTTTGGGTTGTTCAGGTGCGGCCCCTAACCTGTAACATCTGCTTAGGTGTAAAGCACCCGAAGGTGTAAAGCACCCGAAGGTGTAAAGCACCCGAAGGTGTAAAGCACCCGAAGGTGTAAAGCACCCGAAGGTGTAAAGCACCCGAAGGTGTAAAGCACCCGAAGGTGTAGTCGCAGCGCCCCGCACCTCTCATCGTGTTATCTTGTAGCCAACATAAGGAGTAAAGTCATGCTTTCCCCTCCTCGACGCGAACGTGTAGTGTCCGCCATCCTCGATGTTGTCCTGGCCGTGCTTGGCTGGGCAGCGCTCATGGCACTATTTTTTGTCGGTGCAGTGTTCCACGAATAAGGAGTAGAACCATGGTGTTTGAAATCGGTGACGTTGTGAGATGCGGCTCGCTCCAAGACACATATGTCGCTAACGTGTTGGCTGTAAGCGGCGACGCGGTTAGGGTCCGTCTCCCTGCACACCTGGGGGGTTTTCCGTGGTGGGAATCAAAAAGCTGCTGCACCCTCATCCACACCCCGAGGAACCTCCTCGAAGTTATGGACATTGCCGGCCCCGCGGGTGGTGAAGTTGCTGGTCTGCGCACGGATATCTACGGCTCCGACATGGCGAACGCGGCCGAAATTGTCCCAGGTACTGCCGTTCGCGCCGCCCGCTGTGCTCAAGAGGAGGTGCAGCGCGCCATGGAAGGTAGGTTCTACGCCTGGAAGCATTTGCGCGAAGCAGCGGTCCGCAACTTTCGTACTAGGCTCTCCGGGAACTTCGCCGATGATCGTAGCTGGAGACACAGCCGTTCTTGGTCCACCCACCAGGATCTGCTTCACCGCATCGAATACTCACACCATTTTGGGAAGTCCTTCGCCAAAGCACTGTCGCCGGTGCTGAAGGCCGAGAGAGAAGTCAAAGCACACCGCCGCCCGGCCGTGTCGGACGATGAGTTGTTTGCCGCAATGCTGCACCTGCAACTAAACTTCCCGCACCGCAGCGGTGTGTCCTCGGCCTGGGACAACTACTGGTGCATGCTCAAAAACATGTTCGGCAACACAGACAACAAGGTCTTGCCGACCCCTTGGGTGGGCCACGACTGGTACGAGCACATCAGGCCCCGCCTGCCGCATGTTTCCGTCGTTGATGGTGGTCAGGTGGCGTACTACCAGACGTTCGCGAAGCTCGTTGCTGGCGTCACAACCCGTATCAGGCCGGGGAGGTTCTTGCAAAAGTTCCTCGGGGACAAACTCAGCGAGGACGCTATCCGCAAGGCGGCCGAGGAGTTTTCGCGTGCCGTAGACAGCGAGAACTCAAAGAACATTGTCCGTTGGATCGAGGACGACGACCCGGACGGTTGGGAGTGGGCCTACGAACATGGGCACGGTTTTCAATCGTGTATGACGTACGGCCGGGGAGACCGCTATCTGGACTACCGCTGCTGCGGTCCCAACCATCCGGTGAGGATCTACGCCCACGAGGGAAATGGTCTTCAGTTGGCGTACATCGGTGACCCGCCCAAGACGCCGGGAGGGCGGGTGTATGCCCGTGCAATCGTGCACGATCGCAGGTATGTGCGCGTCTATGGTGACAGCCGTCTCGCCGGCCTGTTGGAAGACATGGGGATTTATGGCGATGCAACACTCGGTGGTGTTCGTGTGACGAGACGTATGCTCAAAAACATGTTTGTTGTGCCGTACCTGGACGACGGTGACGGGTTCGACGACCACGGCGACTACCTGCGCATCGTGGACCGGGATGCAGAAATCCCCGGCGACCACTCCAACGGCCTCGCGGAGCCGGGCGGCCCAAGCACCGTCACGTGTGAGAACTGCGGCGCAGATGTCGATGAAGACGAGACGCACTACAGCAGCTACGAGCAGACGGGGTACTGCGTCCACTGTGAAGATGATTTCGTTGGCGCGGTAACATACGTGACGCGTTCGGGGGACTACAACTACGATACCGTACTGGAACGTGACACGGTCTTTGTCGGCGGCACACGGTTTGTCGATGACGAAGTTGTTATCCAAAGCGCCGGGTACGAACGGTGCGCTGAGTGCGACGACTGGGAACTGCGTGACGACATGATGAGTACCTCGCGGGGGATGGTGTGTAGTTGCACCCGCACGGTCCAGCTAGCCGAGGAAGACCCTGACGGCAACATCGTGGCTTGCGAAGACGATACCGTTGAAGTTGTTGTGGTGGAGACCGGCGACATCGCCCGCCTGCACGAAGACACCCCGATCGACGAGGGCATCTACCGCCTCTGCGTCGAAGACGTGAGGATCTGACCATGTTGTTCAGTAAAACCAAACCCAAGCAACGGAGAGACGCCATGACCCAGAAGATCGCCGCACTGGCCTTGAAGGCCACGAAGTCCCACGCCATCTCACCCCCGCAGGCCCTACCAACCAAGCACGTACCGAAACCCGTCAAGCACGAGTTGGCGCCCGACCAGAAGGAGCAGGACGTGGAGCGCCTGCTGCGGATGCTGACGTACAAGCGGCCCGGTGGGTCGGAAACCGAGGAGGTGTGGATCGACAAGTTCATCGATCCGCTGGCCGATCACCCGAACGTAACGAAGCACTTCTGCGACGGGTACGGTAACTTGTTCTTCGAGGTGTGCGGCGGCTCGAAGGTGTTGTTCACTGCGCACACAGACACCGTGCACCATGAAGACGGTTCGCAGCAAGTGTCGTTCGACGCCAACCTTGGCGTGGCATACAAGACCGACGGTCAGCCGTTGGGCGCCGACGATGGTGCAGGGTGCTGGATGTTGCTGCAGATCGCCGATGCAGGCATCCCGTGTTGGCTGGCCTTTTTTCGCATGGAGGAGCGCGGCGGGTTGGGTAGCACCTTCGCAGCGAAGCACTTGCCAGCGTTCTTGCAGAAGTTCGAGCAGGCCGTGGCGTTCGATCGGCGAGGGCAGAGCGATATCATCACGCATCAGGCGCTAGGGATGTGTGCATCGGACGAGTACGCCGAGTCGCTAGCGGCGCAGTTGAACAAGTTCGGCCTTGCGTACGAACCGTCCGACAAGGGCCTCTTCACCGATACGGCGAACCTCACCGACCTGATCGCCGAGTGTACTAACTTGTCGGTGGGGTACGACTACGAGCACACCGACAAGGAGCAGCAGGATGTTGATCACCTGCTGCAGCTACGCAAGGCCGTGTTGTCCATCGATTGGTCGGCGAACGCCATCAACCGCACTCCTGGTGAAGACGACGCGTACTCCGCATGGGGCACGTACAGTCCCTCGGGAGTCAAGTACGACGATTCCCCCTACGTAGCGTTCGTGCCATACACCACGGCTGATCTTGTCGACATGTCGTACAACGATATGGTCGACGCAGCGTGCGAAGACCCTGAGGCGTTCGTGGCCGGTGTGTGGCAGTTGCTGCACGGTGCAGATATCCCCGACGAGTACATGTATGACCCAGATACAGGAGAAGAACTGTGACCCCCCGCCAGATCGCTACCCGCGCAGGTTACTTCACCGTAGGTGCAGTATTCGGTGTGCTTGTCACCGTCCCGGCCACCTTGGCGTGGCTTGCCTCCGGCCCGAAGCTCGATACGTACCTCACCCCTACCCCACAGGCCGCGAGCCGGCCACAGGAGCCGTTCAGGTTGCACAGCGACACCCCGCCATGCACGGACTGGAGCGTCAAGGACTGCATGGCCGAACACCCACCTATCATCACAAACACCACGCCCGAGCCGGGGACGCTGGTGCTCGTCGGCACGGCAGCAGCCCTGTTGATGCTGCGACGCAAAACGTAACCAAGGAGATGACGAAATGGCGCTTAACGCATACAAAGGGTTCGACAAGAACCTACGGTGCCGAGGTTATCAGTTTGAGGTAGGTAAGACATACACCCATGAAGGTGAAGTCAGGATGTGCGCGTCGGGCTTTCATGCTTGTACGGACCCGCTGGGTGTCTTCGCATACTACCCGCCAGGGACGAGTCGGTACGCCAGAGTGTCGGTATTCGGTGACGTGGTGGAACACCGCAGCGATAGCAAGCTCGCTGCCACCTGCCTGCGTGTCAAGGAGGAAATCAGCCTTCACAGTCTGGTCTCGGACGCAGTAGCAAAAATACTGGAGGGCACCAGCAAAGAAAGCGTTGTGACGAACACCGGGGACCGGTCGGCCGCGACGAACACCGGGAACTGCTCGGCCGCGACGAACACCGGGGACCAGTCGACCGCAACGAACACCGGGAACTGCTCGGCCGCGACGAACACCGGGTACTACTCGGCCGCGACGAACACCGGGAACTACTCGGCCGCGACGAACACCGGGAACT
>JBFHJN010000077.1:0-8874 GCA_041595875.1 Coriobacteriia bacterium | reverse complement strand
GAAGGCGATGAGCGATTCGCAGGTATCAACGTCAGTGCCCGGCGGGCGGTCGCCGCCGGTCACGTTCCCGCCAGCGCGCAATGTCGGTGCAATGTCGGCGACGAAGTTGCAGGTTTCCCATTCCTGCCGCTTTGCTTCTCCGGTCGTGAGGCATCGCGCAATGCCGTCTCCAGTGCTGCCGGTAGTGTCTTCCCGCGCTTCGCGGCGCGGCGCAGTATCCCGGCGCACGCCGTCCCACTCAAAAAGTACCGTGGCGGGATCGAACCCTGCTCGAGCACTTGCGACAACGAACACACGTCGGCGTCGTTGGGCCAGTCCGAAATGTTGGGCATCGAGGATCCGCCACGCGACTGTTCTCTCGGGTCCAAGCACAACACCTGCGTTCGACCACCGGGGCCTTGGCGGGACGAGCGGTATGTCTTCTCCGGCAAGGCCAGCAAGGAAGCAACCGAACGCGTTGTCCTTGGTGCTGAGGACGCCGGGGACGTTCTCCCACACGATGATGCTGGGCTCTTTTCCTTCGGTGCGTCGATGTTGGTCAATGACATTGGCAAGCTCACAGAACACAAGGGACAAGTTGCCGCGCGCATCCTCAAGGGACCGCCGCGCGCCGGCAACACTAAACGCCTGGCACGGCGTTCCGCCCACCAGCACGTCGGGTGCTTCGATGATGCCGCATGAGACGTACTCACCTACGTCGTGAAGATCCCCCGCGTTCCATACGTCGCGGAAGCGGTGTTCCAGTACTGCAGCCGGAAACCGCTCGACCTCGGCGAAGGCGACCGCAGTCCAACCCAGCGAGTGCCAAGCGACGCTGGCTGCCTCAATGCCGCTGCAAATAGACAAATAGCGCATCAGACCGCCTCGGTGGCCAGTCGCAACTGTGTCAGTGTCGAGAGCGGGCCGGACGGCAGCGGCGTCGCCCCCCGGCGGCGGGCTTTGCGGGTAAGCGACAGGCGCGCAACGCGGGCGGCGTCTTCGAGCTGCTGGATCTCGCGGGCATAGCGCTCATGTACGACTGCGAGCCGCGCCTCCAGCTGCTTGTTGATCTGCTCGACGGATCGGCCCCAGTGCGTGCGAGCGCGCCAGGCAGCAGACTTTTCGCTGTCGGTCAGGGCCCTCGGACGCGGTGCATCTTCCTGGTCGCCGAGTGCGAACTGAGGGAATGGCTTGCCGTGCGCCGGCGCCAGCCAGGCCTTGACGTAAATCGGCTTCGGGACTTCCTTGTGGATCCGGCGCAGGCCGGCCCAGGCTTGCCGGTAGTCACAGTCACAGGCCGCGATGACGTCCTTGAACGTGATCGGGCCGGCGGCCAGCAGCTCGAGGATACGGGACCGACGCACGCGTACGATGCGCGCCGTCTTTGGTTCGCGAGGCATGGGTAACTCCTTGGTAGTGAGACAGTGAGACAGTGGGCGGCCAGGTTCCCCCAACCCGACAGGCAGTGGTTGCCTGCTTGACCCACAGGAAAAAGAGCGAACCTTGCCCACTTGTGCGGCCCCGACCGGGTTTCGGGGTAGATGCGGCTTGCCGCTGGCCAATGTGGTTTTTCATGCCCGCGCTCTTTCCTGTGCGCCAAAACAGGGTGGGCTCCACGGGCGCGCTCGGGATCGAACCGGGACACCCTTCGCTGTTGCTGTCATGCACCTACCCGCCCTTGTCGGGTCATCGGTGGCGTCGGCTTCACGACGCTGGGCTAGTGGCCCGTGGAACCCACACGGCTGCACCCGGACCCCCATACCAAGGAGTGTGCTTGCGCACATACGGGCTATTTTTGAACGGTCGCCGCGCCGACCAAGATCCGGGTGCATGCGTGTGGGCGCCGGTCTTTCCCGGCCGTCAGGACTTCAGCACCTTGCCCCTATCCTCGGAGCTCTTGGAGAATCCAGCGTGGCGCCGTGCTACTCGCCGATGCTGTACCGCAGGTGCCAGACGGATGCCGCTACTAGTGAGACGTGCTCACGATACCAGCATCAGAACGACTCGGCAATTTCCTCGTCGTCTTCGAAGGCGGCAGCGTTGAAGGCCACGCCGGACAGCGCTTCGCCCTCTTCGCGCAACTGGATCGCGACAAACCCGAAGGCCACGCCTTTGTTCACGCCGACGTCGAAGCCGTATGCGTTGATCTGGGCGTAGACGTAGTCGCCGGCCTTGATCTCCCCCTCGGTCAGCACCTTGAAGTCGCCCGTGAAGTCGTCCTTGGTGCGGCCGATCACACGCGGCTTGACCCTCGAAGTCGCGTTGATCCAGTAGTTGCCCTCAAGCTCGGGCTTGCGGCCCTTGCTGGGGTCCGTCGGGTCGTTCATCGCGGTCGGATCGGTGTCGCCGTCGCGCAGTCCCTTGGCCCACGAGCCAGGCGGCTTGCCGTTGAAGTACTCGCGGGCGGCCACCTTCATGCACTCCTCCAGGGCCTTGGCCGTCTCGCTGCCTTTGGGGATGATCAAGGCGGTCGAGTATTGCAGCACCGGCTGCCCGTCGGGCCCCATCACGGTGTTGCCCTTTTCGTCCTTCTTGGGCTCGGGGTGGAAAATCTTCGGGTAGGACAGGCGGACCAGGCCGGTGCGAATCATGGTCGGGGAAAGCTGGACGACTTTTGACATTTGGCTCATTCCTCAAAATTAGCATCGATATCGGCTGTGTGCGGGGAGCGGGGGTCGCTCTCCGGCACCAGCTGGGGGGCGCCTTGTCGCTGGAGGGTCAGCTCGAAGACAGGGTGCTTCTTGCCCAGCAACTTCTCGGCAGCGGTAATGCCGATCAGCTTCCGGGTGTAGATGTCCTGGGGCTGGTAGCCTTCGGACTGCAGGAGCTGCGCGACTTCACCCTCGTCACGCCACACCCGCACTGCTTTGCCGGCCACCACCTTGAAGCCGCGGTAGGCCTGGCCGAATTTCACTGCTTGCTCCTCGGCGAAACTGAGGAGGTTCGTCGCCCAGTTGATCATTTGCTTGGCCTTGGGCAACAGGTCGGCAACCTGATCGGGCGAGAGCAGCCCGGGGATCACATCGTCTCGATCGTCGAACACCGCGGTCAGCATCCCGGCTCGCGTAGCGCATGTCGCTGCGGCCTTGCAGTATTCGCAGTGGTCGCCCGGGTGGAACCGCGGCTTCGCGGACAGTGCGTTCTGTGCCGCCGGCGCCGCCACATCGGTGATCCACTGGTCGATCTCGGCGATCGACGTCTCCCAGTCCGACCAGTTGCCTGTGCGACCCTGCGAGATCGCGATCACGACGCGCTGGACGTCACCCGCCCAGGACACGAGGTCCGCCGCGCCACGAGCGTAGAGCATCCCCTGCGGATTGACCGACGAGCGGACCGGTCGGCGGCCAGTCTTGAGGTCGACGACGAGCAGCGTGCCGTTGTCGGGCCAGTAGAGGATCAGATCCGCCGTCCCGTGGCCCAGGCCTGCCGGCACCCGCAGAGCGGCAGAGTAGGACACCCGCTGCTCGACGAAGACCAGCGGATCCGTCCCGTCGCCGAAGCGGCTGCTGAGCTCCTTGACGTGGTCCCGGTAGTTCGCAATCAGCTCGTACTGCTCCGGAGTCCAGCGCCCCTCGGGAAAAGAGACGGACTCACCTAGCAGCCACGAGCGCATCGCCAGCTCGCCCAGCTCGTGGATCAGCGTGCCCTCGGCCGCTGCGGCGCCGGCCGTATCCGGCAAGCCGTGCGACAGACTCACTGACCCGGGGCACGCGATCCAGCGATACGCTGCGCTTGCCGACAGAACCGCGTGCTCGCTGACCGCACTTTGAGCGGCGAGCGCTACCGTACGGTCGTCCAGCATTACAGATCCTCGGCCGAGACAGTCACGTCCAGCTTGCGCAGGGCCTCCTCGAGCGCGTCGAGCTTCTCGACCGGTACCTTCGAGATGTGATCCCCACCGAAGGACTTGATCGTGCCGACCACCAGCTCGCGCCCGGCATCGGCCGTCATCCCGTGGGACGTGATGTAGCGCAGCCGCTCGGCCGCCACCGCCTGGACCGCCTTGATCCGGGCCTCGTGCTGGACCTTCGAGTCAGCCGTCACCTTCACCTCGGCCTTGGGCTCTTCCTTCACCTCGGCCTTGGGCTCTTCCTTCACCTCGGCCTTGGGCTCTTCCTTCACCTCGGCCTTGGGCTCTTCCTTCGGCTCGGCCTTGGGCTCTTCCTTCACCTCGGCCTTGGGCTCTTCCTTCACCTCGGCCTTGGGCTCTTCCTTCACCTCGGCCTTGCGGCGGCGGCCCTTGCTGGCCACCTTGTCGATCGCCTCGACGGTGTCCGACGTGATGATGGGTACGTCGTTGCTCACCGCGGCGGCGATCCGCTCAAGCTCCAGATTGGCGCCGGTCTGCAGGTTCACCAGCGCTTCGAGGGCGTCGGCGATTCGCGTGAATGTGTGCTCGATGGACATCTGTGCTCCTTGATTGGGTGCGATGGGTGGGTGCTTGGGGTTCTGGGCATCTCCCGCCGGCGAGGCGGGGATTATAGCGGCCAGTGCGCGGCGCGCATCCGGCGACAGCCCAGCATGGTGCTTCAGATACGACGCAGCGGCCCGTTCTACCGAGTAGTCGAAGGGTTGCCATTGCGCCAGATCAAATGCGCTGTTGATGACAAGCGGTCCTTCGGACATCTCGATGGCCGCACCCCGGTCGCTGAGCTCGAGCAGTACGATGGCGGTGCGCGAGCCTTGTTTCACGACGTAGGGGGGCTTCATTGCAGCGGCCTCCCGCGCTGGGCGAAGTACTGCTGCAAGACGTAGGCACCGCGGGCGCGGTGCGCGGGGTGTTGCTCGGGCTGGTAGCGCGGGTGCAGAACCCACGCCTCCCCGAGCCAGGCCTTGGCGGCCTCGACTTTGGCTTGGTCCATGGTTGGTCCTTGTCGAAATATCGCAGATATCAAATAGTGCTACGTACTCACGTCATCGCTGCGGTGGCCGCCCCGGGGGAGGGAGCTGCGGCGCGACAGCAGGGAGACGGCTGCTGTGGGTTGCCGGCAGGGAAGGGCACCGAGGCGGCCACCGCAGCGATGACGTGGTGTGAGTCTAGCTCACGTTATCACTGCGGTGCAAGCCCCTCCTCACAAAATTTGCGCGAGGTACTCGACGGCTTCTTCCTTGCTCGTCACGACGTAGTACTCGATGCCGAGCGCGCTGGCCAGCTCGTGGATCCGGTCCTGTAGATCATCGAACTGCGGCACTTCGTCCTGCAGATGCTTGGGTACATCCTTCTTGGCCGGCAGCCAGAAGAGCGCAGCCCGGCGGCCGGCGTGTTTGCGCACTGTGGCGAAGGCGTGGAGTTGTGCGAGCTGCTGCACGAAGACGTAGTAGTAGGGGCGCGGCAAGCTCAGCACCGTCACGCAGCTGCGCGCAGTTGTGAAGTCCGGCACGAGGGGTTTCTGCCAGGCGGGCACCGAAGGTTGCTTCACGGCCTTGGACCAGGTGTCGGTGCGCCGGGTGCGCAGCTTGCCTTCCACCGCGTCCCACCACGTCCGCGACAGGTGGCCCCAGGTTTCCGCCGGCGGCGCCTCGCGCGCCTCGCGAAGCGGGACGATGTCGGGCAGCAGCGGCGGGAGCGCCTCCGACCCGCCATCCGAGAGCAGCCAGTCCACTTCGACCCGGTACAGCTTGGCCAGCTCGAAGAGTCGATCGCGCTCGGGCTTCGTGCTCTGGCTCGGCGACTGGGACTCCCACTTGAGCACCGCGGTGCGATCGACAGACAGGTGGTCTGCTACTTGTTGCTGGGTCAGCTTCAGGCGCTTACGCGCCGCGCGCAGTCGGGATGCCATGGATGTGAAGAGCGTCGTGGGCTCGTCGTGGGCAGTGTGGGCCATGCTGTACTCCTTCGCGTCAGGTGCCTGGGTATTTCCTCGCCGGTTATTGGGTCTTGTTGGTGGTCAGTGTGTGCGACAGGACGACTCCGTGTCACCGTGCGATGTACTCACACGGCGCCGAATTTGCTAGTATGTGAGCACATCTCACCTACTAGATAACGCCCCATGAAACGCTCCGAACTTCGAAACCTGATCCAGGCCCTCGGCGGCCCCACTGTGGTGGGCAAGCGCTTCGGAATCAGCCACAGCGCAGTCAGCCACTGGACGTCGGTTCCTGTCGCCTATTGCCCGACGGTCGAGGTGATGTGCCAGGAAAAAGGCCTGACCCGGTCCGACGGTACGCCCTACACCCGGGAGGTCTTTCAGCCGAGTGTCGAGTGGCAGCGGGATGCGACGGTGAAAGCCTAGCCCGATGTCGGTGAAACCACCTGAAAAAGACTTGCGGGAGGTTTCAGCGACCCGCGTGCGGGCCGCCCTGGCTGCCTATGGGCAGCACAAGCGCCTGGCGCTGGACGCCGAGCTCAGCGACACCGAGCTGAGCCGCCTGCTCAACGACCATCTTCCCAAATTCACCCGCCTGCTCGAGTTGCTCGGGCTCGAGGTGGTCGAAGCCGGCCACGTCGATGATCTGAGGCGGGTGCTCAAACAGGTGTTGTAATGATCGAGGATCGCGAGCAGGAAACGGATCTTGAGGGGCGCTTCGTGCGGGCCGTCGAGGCGCTGGGGTGCCAAGTGCGCAAGCTCGTCTTTGACGGCAGCGGCGGGGCGCCGGATCGGCTGGTGCTCATGCCGGGCGGGCGCGCCGCCTTTGTCGAGCTGAAGAACGGTCGCCGCGGACGCGTCGCGCCGCTGCAGGCACGGGAGATCCGGATCCTGCAGAGCCTGGGCTTTGATGCGCGAGTGATCCGCGACGACCACGGCATCGAGGTTTTCCTGCACGAAGTGGTGCGCTGATGCAGTACGCCGGGCGCCCGTACCAAACGCTGATGACGGAGCGGATCCTCCAAGGTGACGTGCTGCTGGCCGCGCCTCCCGGACTGGGCAAGACCGCGGCGATTCTCGACGCGCTCGATCAGCTCTTCTTCGATCGGTTCGAAGCCAGCACCGCGTGGATCGTCGCGCCCAAGATCGTGGCCACGGACACTTGGCCCAACGAGATCGCCAAGTGGTCGGACTTCCGGCGCCTGTCGTACCACGTCTGGGACGCGCGGGAGCTCGGCTTTTACCAGCGCGAGGACAACCGGCTCCGAGTCCAGGATCCAGCTGCGCTGCGGGCGCGCGTGCGCGAGGTGGGCGCCCAGATCAACCTCGTCAGCAAGGACAACTTCCACCCGCTGGCGCTGGCGCTGGGCGAGGCGGGGATGCCCTGTGACGTGCTCGTGCTCGACGAGTCGTGGGCCTTTTCGGACCTGGAGTCGAAGCGATTCCTGGTCGCCCAGGCCATCCGCGCCAAGCTCAAGCCGCGCCTGGTGCTGGCCAACGGCACGCCCCTGGGCAACAGCGCCGAGAAGCTGTGGGCCCAGATGCTGCTCGTCGACGGGGGCGAGGCGCTGGGCACCGACCTGGGCACCTTCCGACTGCGCTACATGGAGCCGGACAAGGTCAATCGACGCCAGGGCAAGGTGTACTCCTACCGGCTGCAGCCCGGCGCCCTGGACATCATCATCGAGCGCTGCCGCGGCAAGCTCGTGACGCTGCGGGAGTCGGACTGGCTGAGCCTGCCGCCGCTGGTCACGCGAGAGGTGGGGGTCGAGATCCCCATGGAGCCCTATCGCAGGATGGAGCGCGATTTGCTGCTGCCGCTCGCTGACAACCTGGACGCGGTCGCGGTCAATGCCGGCGTGCTCTACAACAAGCTCGCCCAAATTGCGTGCGGCTTGGTCTTCGACGAGGAGGGCGGCTGGCACGAGTTGCACCAGGCCAAGCTCGAGGCGCTGGCCGAGATTCGGGAAGGGCACCCGGGCCCGCTCCTGATCTGGACGACCTATCAGCCGGACGTAGCCCGGGTCAAGCGGCTCTTCCCCAAAGCGACGGTCGCCAACAAGTTCCGCGGCAACCTCGAGCAGGCCTGGAACCGGGGAGACATATCCGAGCTCATCGCCCACCCCGACTCGCTGGCCGCCGGCGTGAACCTGCAAGAGGCGCCCGACTCGGGCATGTTCTGGTTCGGCCAGTCAGCCAACGCGTTGCACTGGAACCAGGGGATCAAGCGGCTGCACCGTTCGGGCCGCCGGGATCCGGTCATGAACTACGTGTGCGTCGCCCGGGGCACCGTTGAAGAGACGATGCTGCAAGTCCGGGGGGAGCGCCTGGCAGAAGAGGCGCACTTGATCGACGCGCTGTCCATCACCCTGGAGGATCTCGTGTGCAGCCGAACCGTCGCCGACTGACCAACGAGCTCAACGATTTGCTGGCCTACGTCGCACTGCTGTGCTGTGACGAGGAGTGGATCGGCGCGGTGCAGCTGGCCGACAGCATGGGATACCGATACCGGCCGCTCGCCTTTGCGCTGCGTCGGCTGGTGCAGAGGGGGGTGGTGGAGGAAACCGTCGTGCCCGTCAGGGGTAAAGCGCGGGCGACGGAAACCCAGCGCCGCTATCGGGTTGCGGCGCCGGTGAGCCAGCCGCAGGACGTGTTCGACGTCATCAGCGGCTGGGCGCTCAGAGCGACTCGGCCAGCCGGGTCGCTTTCAGGTGTGCGCAGGCGAGTTCAACGGTCTTAGGGATCACGACGTCGGCGGCGTCCGGCCGCTTGCCGCGTCGGTAGTTGCGCACGGTCGATACGGACAGGCCCAAGGCCTGTGCAGCTTCGGCGTCGGAGTAGCCCATCGTGTCCTGCCACTCCTCGAATTCTTGTGCGTTCATTGTGTCGTCCTCAAGGTAAGTCGTATTTGTCCCGGCACGGTGCGCAAGCTCCGCCGATCAGTCGCGAGCTGTACTCGCCGCACAAATCGCAATCGCCAGGCACCCCCGGCGGGATCTCTTTCGCGTCGGCCTGGATCCGGTGTGCCAATAGTACAGCGTAACCCTCGTTGGCGATGTCAACGTCGTCAGCCATCTACGTCTCCAGG
>JBFHJN010000076.1:0-9266 GCA_041595875.1 Coriobacteriia bacterium | reverse complement strand
GTACGGCGAACCGATCTATCCCCGGTCCTTCACCGAGGGCGGTCGCAAACAGCGAGTCGCGGACATGACCCAGGCGGTCATGTCCGGCATCACAGCCCAGATCGAACGCGCAAGGGAGCTGCACTGATGAGAGTCGTTATCGCGGAACATGCCGGTGTCTGTTACGGCGTCGAACGTGCGCTGCGTCTCGCCGGCGAGGCGGCGGCAGCCAGCGACAACGTCCATACTCTGGGTCCGCTCATCCATAACCCGCAGGCCGTGGCCGAGCTCAAGGGCCGGGGCGTAGATGTCGCTTCCGGACTGGACGAGATCGAGAGCGGGACGGTTGTCATACGCTCCCACGGTGTCGATCCCTCCATCATCCGGGCGGCTGCGGACAAGGGCCTCGAGGTGGTGGACGCCACATGTCCGTTCGTTGGCGCCGCGCATACCTGTGCGGCTGAGCTCACCGAGACGGGCTACAGCGTCGTCATCGTAGGAGAGGCCGACCATCCCGAAGTCGAGGGCATCCAGGCGCACGCGGGCGGCAACGCGGTGATCGTGCAGCGCGCCGATGAACTCCCCGAGCGACTCCCGTCGCGTCGCGTGGGCGTGGTCGTGCAGACCACGCAGTCTGCCGCCAGGCTTGAAGAGGTCGTCACCGCTCTGCTTCCGCGCGTCACCGAACTCCGCGTGTGCAACACGATATGCAGCGCCACGGCCAAGCGCCAGCGTGCCGCAGACGAACTGGCGCGCATCGTTGACGTGATGGTGGTCGTTGGAGGCCATAACTCCGGCAACACCACCCGTCTCGCCGAGATCTGCCGGGAAGTGAACGAGCGCGTCCATCACGTTGAGACGGCAGAGGAGCTTTCCGCCGATTGGTTCAACGACACCGACGTGGTCGGAGTCACCGCCGGAGCATCAACGCCCGACGTCCAGATCCGCGGCGTCATCGCTGCTATCGAGGCTATGAGCTCTCATGACGCGTGAGGTCTACGGCACCGCGCATGCAGCTCCGCAACTTGGCGCGGTGGTGACCCGGGTCGCACGGGACTCCGACGCCGCCCATGCAGGAATGCTCGCCGGAGACCGGGTGCTCGCGGTGGACGGCGAGCCCGTCCGGGACATCCTGGACTGGCAGTGGCTGACTGAGGAGCCGGACTTCGTGGTCACCCTGGAGCGAGACGGGGCCAAGCGACAGCTGGAAGTGGAGCGTCACGCCGGTCGCCCACTCGGGGTCTCGTTCGCTGACATCCTCTTCGATGGCGTGCGGGAGTGCGACAACGCGTGCGTCTTCTGCTTCGTAGGCCAGCTTCCTCCGGGTCTGCGCTCCTCGCTGTATGTGCGCGACGATGATTTCCGGCTCTCGTTTCTGAGCGGTACCTTCGTCACGCTCACCAATCTCACGGATGATGATGTCACCAGGATCGTGGAGCAGAGGCTCTCTCCGCTCTACGTCTCTTTGCACGCCGTCGATCCCTCCGTCCGTGCGCGCCTTGTGTGCCCTACGGTGGAAGACCTTGCGCTGGAGCGTCTCGACGAGCTGCTGGACGCAGGTATCGAGGTCCACGCGCAGATAGTGCTTGTTCCGGGCGTCAATGACGGCGATATCCTCGCCGAGACGATCGGATGGCTGGCGGAGCGCCAGGGTGTCCTCTCGGTGGGTATCGTGCCTCTGGGCTATACGGGTCACCAGACGCGTTTCACGCAGTCGTTCGAGGATCCGGACGCGGCGCGGGCGGTCATCGAACACGCGCAAGCCCTTCGC
This sequence comes from Coriobacteriia bacterium, assembly GCA_041595875.1. Lineage (GTDB taxonomy): Bacteria > Actinomycetota > Coriobacteriia > Anaerosomatales > Anaerosomataceae > UBA2279. Next base: position 7,516 of record JBFHJN010000076.1, on the reverse strand, counting down.
GCGGCGGCGACTCAGCGTCGTGGCACCTGGCTGCAGCTCGCCGATGAGTTCTACCTCAATGCCCGCATAGAGGTTCCCGAAGCCGATGCCTATGGCGACTTCCCGCACTACGAGAACGGGATCGGTATGGTCCGTGCCTTCATCGACGAACTGGGCGAGGCCGCATCGGCGTGTGAACCCCGAACGAGCGTGACCGCCGTGACCGGGACGCTGTTCGCACCGGTCCTTGAGCAGTCGCTCCGTGATGTGGGCATGAACGAGTGGGTGGCCGTTCTGCCCGTCAGCAACGGTCTGCTGGGTGGCGGCGTGACGGTCACGGGGCTTCTCGGCGGGCATGACATCTGCGAGGCGATACAGCAGTATGCGGGCGATGGACCGTTCCTGGTTCCCGACGTTGTAGTAAACTCCGACGGACTGATGCTTGATGACACCCCGGCAGATGCTCTGTCGGCGATCACCGGCAAGGACGTTCGCATCATAGGTTCCGATGCCAGCGCGCTTGTGCAGGCCGTCTGCGGACGATGATTGATACCTTTAGAGAGGCTGTGAGACGGTGACACTTCCCGTGATTGCGGTCGTTGGCCGTCCGAACGTCGGCAAATCGACCTTTGTGAACAGATTGATGCAGACCCAGGACGCCATCGTCCACGCGGCCAGCGGAGTCACGCGTGACAGGAGCTACCACAAAGCCGACTGGAACGGCGTGGAGTTCATGCTCATCGACACCGGAGGCATCGAGTTCTCCTCGGAGGACGCCTTTGGAGACTCCATCCGTAAACAGGCGGTGATGGCTGCCGAAGAAGCCGACGTCATCATATTGCTGGTAGACGGCCAAACCGGCATCACGCCGGGAGATGAAGAGGTCGCACGGCTGCTCAAGCGCGTCAGCAAGCCTGTATTCCTCACGGTCAACAAGATGGACACTCCCGGCAGGGACAGTGAGATCCACGACTTCTGGGCCCTCGGCATAGGCACGCCCTGGGCCGTCTCGGCGTTGCACGGTCACGGCACCGGCGATCTGCTGGATGCGTTGGTCGATGCTCTGCCGGAGTCTGAACGGGAAGAGAGCGTGGACGCCATCGACGTGGCCATCATAGGCCGCCCGAACGCCGGCAAGTCGTCGTTGTTCAACCGCATCCTTGGGCAGGAGCGCTCCATCGTGTCCGATGTGGCGGGCACCACCCGCGACGCGCTGGACACGATGCTCCAGGTAGGGGAGACCAACTATCGCCTCGTGGACACCGCCGGTCTCAGGCGCAAGTCCCAGATAGACGAGTCCGTCGAGTACTACAGCTTCGTTCGCGCGATGCGTGCGATCGACCGTGCCGATATCGCCCTGCTGGTGATCGACTCACCGCTGGGGGTCACGGACCAGGACCAGCGTGTGGCTCGCTTCGCCGCTGAGCGTGGATGCGCTCTGGTGGTCGTGCTGAACAAGTGGGACCTGGTCGAAGGACCTGAGGCGAAGGCGCTGATCGTGGAGCAGGTGGGCGAGAAGCTCGGGTTCGTGGGCTACGCACCGCTCATCCGTATCAGCGCGCTGACCGGTTCCGGCGTGCACAAGCTGTTCGGCATCATGGAACGCGTCTACGACTCATACACGTGCAGCATATCCACGCCGGCGCTCAACAAACTGCTCACAGAGCTGCGGGCGACCGGTCATACCATCTCCAAGCATGGCGTCCATCTCCGTCTGCAGTACGCCACCCAGACCAGGCAGAAACCGCCGGGCTTCACGTTCTTCGCCAATCATCCCCGGCTGGTCGACGACAACTACCGGCGCTATGTGGAGAACAGGCTGCGCGAGAGCTTCGATCTAGAGGGGACGCCTGTCATCTTGAAGTTCAAGAGTAAGGGCTGATGTGGAGCTGCTCTGGCGCATACCCTCTGCTGCACTCACTGCATACCTGATCGGTTCGATCCCGTTCGCACTGATAGTGGGCAAGCTCTTTTGGGGTGTCGACATCCGCGAGCACGGCTCCGGTAACACGGGTGCGACCAATGTGTTGCGCGTGTTCGGTCCTGCTCCGGGGTTCACCGTTCTTGCGCTCGATATGGCAAAAGGGTCTGCGGCGGTCTATCTGGCCGCGTTGTTCGTCCCTCTTGCGTTCGGGCCGGAGGGTCAGGACTGGTTCCGCGTCATAGGCGCTCTTGGCGCTATCGCGGGGCATTCGTTCTCGCCCTTCATCGGTTTTCGAGGCGGCAAAGGCGTAGCCACGGCAGCCGGTGCGATCATCGTGTTGGCGCCACGGGTCATACCGTTCATGGTCCTGGCGTTTCTGGCGGTCACAGCGCTCAGCCGCATGGTGTCATTGGGTTCGATGGCCATCGCGTGCCTGTTCCCGGTCACCACAGCGCTGCTCTATCCGGGTAGATACACACTGCTCGCCTTCGCGGTGGCCACGGCGATACTGGTGGTGTGGAGGCATCGAGCCAACATCGGACGTATCATGCGTAAAGAAGAGACGAAGATAACCTTCAGAAGACGGCTTCTTGACGAGACTGGCTGGCGCAAGAACCGAGAGCGGGGGAAATAGCATGCAGGTCGCGGTCATCGGTGCTGGATCATGGGGCACCGCCATCAGTTGGCTTCTCTCGGGCAAGGGCATCCACGTCTCCATGTGGGCACGGGAGCCCGAGATAGCGCTTGGCATCAACGAGGAGCACCATAACCCCGTCTATCTCCCCGAGGTCGTTCTCCCTCAGTCCGTGCGCGCATCGCATGACATGGAAGAAGTCCTGCGCGGCGCCGAGGCTGTCGTCATCGTCACGCCGAGCCATGGCGTGCGTGAGACCGCCGGGGCGATGAAGCCGCACCTGGGAAGCGACACTCCTGTCATCAACCTCGCCAAAGGCGTCGAAGGCGGCACCCTCATGCGCATGACGCAGGTGATCGAGGATGTGATCGGCGGTCGCGAGCGGCTGGCCGCGCTCTCCGGCCCCAACCACGCCGAGGAGGTCTCCAAAGGAGTGCCATCGGCCACGGTCATCGCCGCCTACGAAGACAACATCGCACGGATGTTCCAGGAGCTGTTCATGGCGCCATCGTTCCGTGTCTACACGAACACCGACATCATCGGCGTCGAGCTGGGCGGGGCGTCGAAAAACGTCATCGCTGTAGCGGCGGGGATGTCCGATGGCCTCGGCTTCGGTGACAACACCAAGGCCACCCTGATGACCCGCGGACTTGCCGAGATGAGCCGTCTGGGTCGCCACCTCGGGGCAAACCCTCTCACTTACATGGGTCTTGCCGGGATGGGCGACCTTATCGCCACCTGCACATCACAGCACAGTCGCAACCGTGCTCTGGGTCAGTGGGTGGCCGAGGGCGGCACGGTAGACAGCTACGCCGAGAAGACGCATATGGTCGCCGAAGGTGCCCGCAGCGCGGTGAGCGTGTACGAGCTCGCGTGCAGCGTGGGGATCGAGCTCCCCATCACCCATCAGGTGAAGGCCGCACTCTACGAGGGCGCCAGCCCTGACGACGCGCGCGTCTTGCTGATGGGCCGTAGCGCCCGGGACGAACTCCACGGCATGGACCTCATCCAAGACTGAAAGGGGAGCGACGCATGTCCAAAGACGTCCTCATCGCACCATCGATTCTCTCGGCTGACTTCATGCAGCTGGGCGATGCCGTCCGGCTTGTCACCGACGCGGGTGCGGACCTCATACATGTGGACGTCATGGACGGTCACTTCGTGCCCAACCTGACCATCGGACCGCCCGTGATCAAGGCCCTCAAGCGCGTGACAGAAGTGCCTTTGGACGTGCACCTTATGATCTCGAACGCCGAGGCGAGCGTGGGCTGGTACCTGGACGCGGGCGCCGACATGGTCACAGTGCACGTGGAGGCGTGCAATCACCTGCACCGCGTCATCCAGACGATCCACCAGGCTGGAGCCAAGGCGGGCGTCTCTCTCAACCCCGGTACCCCCGTGGAGTCCTTGCGCGCCATCATCCGCGATCTGGACCTCGTCCTCGTGATGTCGGTGAACCCCGGCTTTGGCGGGCAAGCGTTCATTCCGGAATCGACTGACAGGATCCGCGCCATTTCACGTATGATCGATGAGACCGGTTCTACTGCACGGATCGCTGTAGACGGTGGTATCGATACGGTGACCGCACCACTGGTCACGGCCGCCGGTGCGACCATGTTGATCGCGGGAAGCGCCGTGTTCTGCGCAGACGATCCCGCGGCCGCCGTGGGCGCCATACGGAGTAGCGCGCAGACCCGCGTCGTGTAGAATAGGCATTGCTTTCTTCAGGGCGGGGTGAGATTCCCCACCGGCGGTGACAGCCCGCGAACCCCGCAAGGGGCCGACCCGGTGAGATTCCGGGGCCGACGGTATAGTCCGGATGGTAGAAGGAAGGTTCAGGTTGCGTTTGTTCTCTGACGCCACAGTCTCTGTGAGCGACCCGATGTTGCGGCGCGCGTTCGTGCTTGCCGAGAAGGGCCGCGGAACCACCAGTCCCAATCCGATGGTCGGATGCGTCATCGTCGCTGATGGCGTCATCGTCGGCGAGGGATATCACGAACGTGCCGGTGGTCCGCACGCCGAGGTCGTTGCCCTTGCCGATGCCGGCCCGTCTGCCGCCGGTGCCACCGCGTACGTGACGCTTGAGCCATGCAATCACTTCGGCAAGACCCCTCCGTGCACGTCAGCGCTGCTCGATGCCGGCATCGCACGGGTGGTCATAGGCATGCCCGATCCCAACGCGGACGTTTCCGGCGGCGGCGCTGAGTATCTGCGCAGCCAGGGTATTCAAGTCGAGTTCGCCACCGACTCCACGCCCTTCGCCGAGCAGAACGAGGCCTGGCTCAAGCGCATGGACAGCGGTCTGCCGTGGGTTCGCGTCAAGCTCGCGCTCACGGTCGACGCCCGCGCGTCTATGCGGTCGCGTCGTCGTTCGAAGATCACGGGAACCGGCGGCTCGGCCATCACTCGCCGACTCCGGGCCGCATCGACTGCTGTCGCGGTGGGCGCTGCGACCGTGGACGTCGATGACCCTCGGCTCACGGTTCGTGACGACCAGGGAGTGCCGGCAAACCGCCAGCCGCTGCGCGTTGTCGTCTCTCGCACGTCCGTGCCGCCGCTGGAACGGGCCGTCTTCTCGCAAGACCCGTCCTCCACGCTTCTGCTCACGAGCAGCCTCACCGACGAAGATCCCGTCCTCAAGCTGCAGCGGCTTGGCGTGGGTGTCTCCCGCTACGAGTATCGAGACGGCATACGTGGCGCATTGCGCACGTTGGCATCCGCGGGCATCGATGATGTCCTCATAGAGGCCGGACCCGGCCTGCTGAGCGCGCTATGGACCGACAGGCTGATAGATGAGCTCATCGTCGTGCAAGCGGGAGGTATGGCGGGTAACGCGGCGCCGCCGTTGTACCTGGGAAGCGCGGATGCTGCGGGATATGATCTCGCCCCACCCATGAAGGCCGTGGAAAGCGGGATATCGGGTAATGATGCGGTCGTCGTGTGGAGACCGCTGGACGAGAAGATTCTTGGTTAGCCGGAAGGAGTAGGGATGTTCACTGGTCTTATCGAGTGCGAGGGCGTGATCACGCGGGCCGAACGCGTGTCAGGTGGAATGCGACTGGAGGTATACGCGCCCGAGTTCGGGCGTGACATGGCTATCGGAGACTCGATCGCCGTGGATGGGGTCTGCCTGACGGTCGCCAAGTTCATCAGAGGGGCCTTTCTTGCGGATGTGAGCGGGGAGACGCTGGACCGTTCCACGCTGGGCGGACTGCGCCAAGGTGGCAAAGTCAACCTGGAGCGTGCTCTGCGGCTCTCGGACCGTCTCGGCGGTCATATCGTCTCGGGGCACATCGACGGCGTCGGCACCCTTCAGCTCCGGCAGCCGGCAGGCAAGTTCACCGTGTACCAGTTCGGTGCTCCCGCATCGATCATGGAGTACATCGTCGAGAAGGGCTCTATCGCCATAGACGGCATCTCGCTGACGGTCGCTAAGGTGGGCGACGAGGGATTCACCTGCGCAGTCATCCCTCAGACCGAATCCAGCACGACATTGAAAGACAAGGCCGTGGGCGCCGCGGTCAACCTTGAGGCGGACATGTTCGCCAAGTACGTGAAGCGCTTCGTGGCCGGCTACATGGGCGTTGACGAACCCTCTGCCCGCCCGCAGCACCGCGGCCTGGGCGATATGCTACGTGAATTCTCGGAAGGACGATAACGTGATGGGTGAGATCTTCGCTAGTGTCGAAGACGCGGTTGCTGAGATAGCAGCCGGACGCATGGTGATAGTGGTTGATGACGAGGATCGCGAGAACGAGGGCGACTTCGTCATGGCTGCGGAGAAGGTGACTCCTGAGGCCATCAACTTCATGGCCCAGCACGGTCGCGGACTCATCTGCATGCCACTGACGGGCGAACGCCTAGACGAGCTGCGCATACCCCCGATGACGGGTCACAACACCTCGGAACAGGGAACGGCGTTCCATGTCTCCGTCGGTGCCAAGGGCAAGATAACGACTGGTATCTCGGCTGCTGACAGGGCCATCACGGTGCTCACGGCCATCGATGCCGAGACGAAACCGGAAGGCATATCCATGCCGGGTCACGTCTTCCCGTTGCGGGCGCGCCCGGGTGGCGTTCTTGAGCGCGCAGGACACACGGAGGCGGCGGTGGATTTCGCCCTTCTCGCCGGGCTGTACCCGGGCGGGGTGATCTGCGAGATCATGAATCCGGACGGCACGATGGCAAGACGCCCGCAGCTTGAGGCGGTTGCGCGCGAGCACGGGCTTCTGATGGTGACCGTGGCCGACCTTATCCGGTACCGTCGGCGCACGGAGCACCTCGTCGAGCGGATCGCGACGGTACGTATGCCTACCCGCCAGGGTGAGTTCACGGCGTACGGGTATCAGTCCAAGATCGACGGATCCACCCACGTCGCCCTTGTCAAAGGAGATGTGGCGGGCGCAAGCGACGTGCTCGTCCGAGTTCACTCTGAGTGCCTGACAGGCGACACGTTCCACTCGCTACGGTGCGACTGTGGCGATCAGCTTGAAGAAGCCATGCGACTGATCGAAGAAGAGGGAACGGGCGTGATCCTCTATATCGTCGGCCATGAAGGCCGGGGGATCGGTCTTGCCAACAAGCTGCGCGCCTATGAGCTTCAGGACCAGGGCGCGGACACCGTCGAAGCGAACGTGGCATTGGGTTTCCCTGCCGACCTCAGGGATTACGGCGTCGGGGCTCAGGTCCTGGTAGACCTGGGGCTGACCACCATGCGGCTTCTCACGAACAACCCTACCAAGATCGTCGGCCTTGAAGGCTACGGGCTCACGGTGACCGAACAGGTCACGTTGCAGGTGGGATGCTGCGTGGACAACATCGAGTATCTACGCACAAAGAAGGAGAAGATGAACCATCGTCTCGATCTTCCGGACGGGGTCTCACGAGAGGAGAAGAAATGAGCGTTTACGAAGGGAACCTGATCGGTACCGGCCTCAGGGTCGGCATCGTGATCAGCAGGTTCAACGAGCTTCTGTCCG
>JBFHJN010000075.1:0-9332 GCA_041595875.1 Coriobacteriia bacterium | reverse complement strand
CTCATTCAGGCTGACACGGGTCAGCAGCGCATCTTCGAGCTAGCGGCCCAGCTGGAAGGTCATCCGGACAATGTCGCTGCCGCGCTCTTCGGCGGTATGACCGTGTGCTGGAGCGATGGATCCGGGCCCAACGCCCTTTGCATCGAGCCAGCGCGGGGACTTGCGGCGGTCATCTCTGTGAGCGACATGCCGCTTTCCACCTCCGCTGCCCGGGCCGTCTTGCCCGACGTCGTCCCTCATTCTGACGCCGCGTTCAACGCGGGTCGCTCGGCGCTGCTCGTCATGGGTATCGCCAACGGGGACGTCACGCTGTTGCGAGAGGGGCTGGCCGACCGCATCCACGAGCAGTACCGTCGCGGTGTCGTGCGTGATCTTGATGACGTGAGGCGCATTCTTGTGGAGGCGGGCGCCGATGGCGCCGTGCTCTCCGGTGCCGGACCCAGCGTCATCGGCCTGGTGATGGCCCCCGATGATGCTCACGCGCTAGAGAGCGCGCAGAAGGTCGCAGCGCTCTCGCGGGAGCCGCTGGGACGTCTCGGCGGACGTTCGGTGGTATATGCTGTAGCCGTGGATCGCGCAGGCGCTTTCATCAGATAGCGCTCCGGGTCTTGACCCACTGGTCTGCGTTCTGGGAATAATAGTCTTGTTCCCCGACTTCTGACCCCTTCTTTGGACGCTGACTCCCTACGCCCGTAGGCACTGGAGGAGTAATGAACAGCGAGAAGCCCATCGTCATCGCCCACATCTCGGACCTGCACTGCGGGTCTCAGTACCACATCCCGAGTGTGGCGACCCGCGTGGTCGATGAGATCAACGAGCTCCAGCCTGATGCCCTGATCGTGACGGGCGATCTCACCGACATGGGCTTTCGTCAGGAGTATCTTGCCGCGCAGCGGCTGATCTCGCGCATGGAGGTCGAGCGGGTCATGGTGCTCCCCGGGAATCATGACGCGCGAAACGTCGGTGACATGCACTTCGAGGAGCTCTTCGGCGCCCGGTCGAGCGAACTGCGCTTCGACGGCGTCCGTGTCCTCGGCCTCGATTCATCCGAGCCGGACCTGGACAGCGGCAGGATCGGTCGCGAGCGCTACCGGTGGATCGAGGAGCGCTTCAGTGAGCCCGAGGAGTTCAAGGTCGTGGCGTTGCACCACCATCTCATCCCGGTTCCCGGAACCGGCCGTGAACGGAACATCGTCTATGACGCCGGCGATGCGTTGCGGGTTCTCTCGGCGAGCGGATGCGACCTCGTCTTGTGCGGTCACAAGCATGTGCCCAACGTATGGCGGCTCGAGTCCACGGTCATCGTGAATGCAGGGACCGCGTGCTCGTATCGCCTGCGCGGCAAGACGCGGGCCAGTTACAACGTGGTGGAACTCCACTCTGACAGGGTGAAGGTGATACTCAAACACCCCTTCGATGAACCGGAGACGGTTGCGGACTTCAGTCGCGTCATCAAACGAGAGTGCGTATGGCAGCCGGATCCCGCGGATTCACCGGCCCCCGGGCCCGACTCGAACGGAGCATGCGAGTGATGAGCAGGGTCGTTGCACTCATCGACGGGGAGCACTACCCGCCGGTGGTACGGTTCGCGCTTGATTCCCTGCGTGAAGACCATGAGGTCCTGGCTGTCGCGTTCATGGGCGGCACCGAGAAGGTCGACTTGGATGGCGCAACCGACGTGTACGGCGTTCCCGTCGTCTTCGCCACCAGCGCGGACCAGGCGTTGCGCGACGTCATCTCGCGGTACCGGCCCGATGAGGTCGTCGATCTTTCCGATGAACCCGTATTGAGCGCGACAGATCGCTTCAGACTGGCCAGTATCGCGCTCCGCTACGGGGTCACCTACCGGGGTGCGGACTTCCGCTTCGACCCGCCTAGGCCCGCCCTCGTCACCCGGACCCCCGCGCTTGAGATCATCGGGACCGGCAAGCGCGTGGGCAAGACGGCCGTCTCGGCGTATGTGGCCAGAAGGCTGAAGGCCGCAGGCCGTGACATCGTGGTCCTCGCCATGGGCCGTGGCGGTCCTGCCGAGCCTGAACTCATCAGGGGCGATGAGGTGTCATTGACCACTGAAGACCTGCTCGTGCTGGCCGCGGAAGGCAAGCATGCGTCGTCGGATAACTATGAAGATGCCGTGATGAGCAGGGTGACCACGGTGGGATGTCGCCGTTGCGGCGGCGGCATGGCAGGGGAGACCTTCTTCAGCAACGTCCCGCAGGGCGCCGCTCTTGCGGATTCGCTCGGCAAGGAGCTGCTTGTCTGCGAGGGCTCAGGAGCGGCTATCCCGCCGGTCGCAGCCGATGCGTCAATCCTCATCGTGGGCGCAGGGCGCGGAGTGACCTATGTCCGCGACTTCTTCGGTCCCTACCGGCTCGGCAGGGCTGATGCCGTGATCATCGCTAATGCCGAGGAGCCCGTTGCGTCCGCGGCAGACATCGAGGAGCTTGTGGCCGCTATACGCCTGCAGCGCGAGGATGTGCCTATCGCCGTCACCACGTTCCGTCCCCGACCGATCGGAAGCGTCAGTGGCAAGCGGGTGTTTTTCGCCACTACCGCTCCGGAAGGCGTCTTGCCCACGTTGGTCGAGTACCTTGAGAGCGAGTACGGCTGCAGCGTGGTGGCTTCGAGTCCGAATCTTTCCAATCGCACCCTGCTCAGGGAAGACATGCGTGCGTATCAAGGTCGGTTCGATGTGCTGTTGACCGAGCTCAAGGCTGCGGCGATAGACGTTGTGGCCGCCGCTGGCGCCGAGGCCGGCGTCCCCACGGTCTTGTGCGACAACGCCCCGGTATCCACCGGTGGCACCAGCATCGACGACGTGATCGACTATGTGACCGACACCGCTCTGTTGCGCGAGCGGGCCAGGAGGGGGAAGTGATGTCCCGCATCGAGCCGATCATCATCAAAGACGAGCGCCATGGGCTCCCGTACTCAAAGGGCCTCACCGCGCAGGCGTTCACGGCAGCGGGTCTGTCACCGGCGCGCGCGTATCTTGCGGCGCAGAGCCTTCAAGACGAGATGCGCGCCGAAGGACTCCGGGAGATCGGGCTGGAGGACTTGCAGCAGCGGACCGTGCGGGTTCTCTCGGAGCAGGCGGGCGTTGACTATGCGCGTCGATTCCAGAAGCTTCAGGAGATAGGCAGACTCGACAGGGCGCTCGTCGTCCTGGTCGGTGGAACCACCGGCGTAGGCAAATCGACGATCGCCACAGAGGTCGCTCACCGTTTGGGAATCACACGTATTGTGTCTACGGATTCCATCCGAGAGGTAATGCGTGGTATCTTTGCAAGGGACCTCATGCCTGCGATCTATGAAAGCTCCTTTAACGCATGGCGTGGACTCCGGGTCCCCGTACCCCACGGCGCGAACCCTGTCATCGTTGGATTCCGCGAGCAGACCGCTGTTGTCTCCACCGGGATCAAGTCGCTGATCGAACGTGCTGCGGTCGAGGGCGTCAGTATGGTCATCGAGGGTGTGCACCTCGTGCCGGGCTACATAGACCCTTCTCAGTTCAAGAACGCATCGGTGGTGCAGTTGCTCATCGGCGTCGAAGACGAGGAAGCGCACCGGAGCCACTTCTACATCCGGGAGATCCAGACTGACGGGATGCGTCCGTTTGAGAAGTACCGTGCCAACTTCGGGAACATCAGGCTTCTCGGAAATTACATAGAGGACCTTGCCATAGAGCGCGGCATACCGGTGGTATACAGCCACCAACTGGATCGTACGGTGGCAGAGGTCCTGGAACTTGTTGTGAACACAGTCATACGTGAAGACGAGGAATCGGCTGACAGCCGGGTCCAACCTGCAGAAAGGGGAGAGTGACCGCATGAAGTTCTTTCTGGACACGGCGAACATCGCCCAGATCGAGGAAGCTGCATCGTGGGGCGTGGTTGCCGGTGTGACCACGAACCCGACGTTGTACGCACGCGAGGGCGGCAATCTCGCCGACTTCCACGCTCACATCAAGCGCATCTGTGACATCGTGGATGGTCCCGTTTCCGCCGAGACGGTCGGTCTGACCCGTGACGAGATCGTACGCGAAGGCGTTGAACTCGCTGCGCTCGCCCCTAACGTCGTGGTGAAGGTACCCGTGATGATCGAAGGACTCGCCGCTACCCGGGCGCTGTTCGAGAAGGGCATCGACGTCAACATGACGCTGTGCTTCACGGTACCCCAGGCGCTCATGGCAGCTCGTGCCGGCGCCCGCTACGTAAGCCCGTTCATCGGGCGCTTCGATGACATCTCTGAAGATGGACTCGAGCACCTGGGCAACATGATCGTCGCACTCAACAACTATGACTTCGGTCATCCTGTTGAGGTCATTGCGGCATCTGTCCGCCATAACCAGCACGTCGTCGCTTCTTCGCTCATGGGCGCTGATATCGCAACAGTGCCGTTCAATGTGCTGGAGAAGCTCGTTAAGCACCCACTCACCGACCGGGGACTCGAATCGTTCCTGGCTGATTGGGAGAAAGTGAAGAATTCATGAGTTCACGTCCACGCAAGAGAGGCCGTCGCGGTGGCGGTCAGCAAGAACAGCAGGGCCCTTCGGTCAACCGCGCCGAACTCGAACAGAAGACCGTAGCCGAGCTGCGGCAGATGGCCGGCGAGCTCGAGCTGGACATCAAGGCGCTCAAGAAAAAGGACGAGATCGTCTCGGCCGTCTATGACGCCAAGGTCAAGGCCGAGGGTTTCGTCGAAGTGATCGGTATCCTCGACATCCTGCCCGAGGGCTACGGTTTCATCCGCACCACCGGTTACCTGCCGGGAGATTCCGATGTCTACTGCTCCATGTCGCAGGTGCGCCGTTTCGAGCTGCGCCGCGGCGACATGATCAAAGGGCAGGTGCGTCCTCCCAAAGACAGCGAGAAGTACTCCGCGCTGCTCAAGGTCATCACCATCAACGGGCAGCTGCCTGAAGAGGCCAAGAAGCGCAAGAACTTCCGCGACCTCACCCCGGTGTATCCCGACGACAAGTTCACCCTGGAGCGTACCAACCCGCAGGCGCTCACCTCACGGATCATCGACCTGGTCGCGCCCATCGGCAAGGGCCAGCGCGGCCTGATCGTCTCGCCGCCAAAGGCAGGCAAGACGACCATCCTGAAAGACATCGCCGCCTCCATCGCCGAGAACAACCCTGGCGTCTACCTCATGTGCCTGCTCGTCGATGAGCGCCCTGAGGAAGTCACCGACATGGAGCGTTCGATCAAAGGCGAGGTCGTCTCGTCCACGTTCGATATGCCTTCCGAGAACCACATCGCGGTCTCCGAGCTGGTCATGGAGCGCGCCAAGCGCCTTACCGAGGCCGGCTTCGACGTCGTGATCTTGCTCGACTCCATCACAAGGCTCGCCCGCGCCTACAACCTGGCGACTCCCGCTTCCGGACGCATCCTGTCCGGTGGTGTCGACTCCACCGCCCTCTACCCGCCCAAGAAGTTCTTCGGTGCCGCGCGCAACATCGAAGGCGGCGGCTCGCTCACGATCCTTGCCACGGCTCTGGTCGACACGGGCTCCAAGATGGATGAAGTCATCTTCGAGGAGTTCAAGGGCACGGGTAACATGGAACTCCGTCTCGACCGTAAGCTGGCTGACAGGCGCATCTTCCCGGCCATCGATGTCATCGCTTCCGGTACCCGCAAAGAAGAACTGCTGCTGGACCCCGTCGAGGCTCCGTTCATCTGGAAGCTGCGTCGGGTACTCCACTCGCTGGAGTCCGGTCCGGCCATCGAGCTCCTCTTGGACAAGCTGCGGCAGACGAAGAGCAACCGCGAATTCCTGGCTGCCATCTCCAAGACGAAGACCAACGGCTACTAGGGCATAAGTCCGCTGCATAGGGCGGAGTTATTGCTCATTGCTGACGGACCTACCCCGTGCTATCATCGCAGGGCTGTCCTGGCGCCTGGTCGGAAACCAGGGGCTTTCTCGGAGGTGAACCGGAAATGAAGAAGGGTATCCACCCTGACTACGTAGAGAGCACGGTGCATTGCTCGTGCGGTTCTACGTTCAAGACGCGAGCGACCGTTCCCGAGCTCCACATCGAGCTCTGTTCGCAGTGCCACCCGTTCTACACCGGTAAGCAGAAGTTCGTTGACACCGGTGGACGCGTCCAGCGCTTCTCTGACAAGTTCGGTAGCGCCGCTACTTCTGTTATCGAGAAGAACTCTGCGGAGCGCGAAGCACGTCAGAAGGCACACGAGGAGGCGGCTCAGGCTGCGCGTGAGGCCAAGGCCAAGAAAGAGGCCGAGCGTGCAAGCCGCGCGGCCAAATACGAAGTCACCGAGGCTGTCGCCAGCGGCTCCGCTACTGCGGATGCCACGGAGACTGCCGAGGTTGAAGCCGGGGATCAGGCGGAGTAACAGCCACTCGGTCACGCTGCTATGATGGGGAGGCGAGGAGACTCGCCTCCCTTTCGTCTTGAAGAGCCCTGGAGAACGCCGCAATGGATGTAAGGCTGCTTTACCACACACCGGATCCCGAGCGAGCCATCGCGGCTGCCGCGCGGCTGTGCTACGCGCCGGTAGGCGCGGCGGAGCTGCTTGAGACGATGTCTGAGGACGCGGTGAGACGTGTCCTCAAGACCGTCCTCACATCCGGTCATCTCTCCACTTTGGAGCACGCCAGCTACACGTTCGCTATCGACGGCGTCAGCAGGGCGCTGACGCATCAGCTCGTGAGGCATCGTCTTGCCAGCTACAATCAGCAGTCGCAGCGCTACGTCACCTATGCCGAGGACCCGGACTTCATAGTTCCGCCGTCGGTGGCAGACCAGCCGGCAGCGCTGGAGACCTTCTCGGCAGCTACCGATGCGCTCTTCGCCGCGTACCGCGCGCTGCTGGACGCCGGCGTGCCCGCCGAGGACGCCCGGTATCTGTTGCCCAACGCCATGGAGACCAAGATCGTGGTCACCATGAACATCAGAGAGCTGCTCCACTTCTTCGAGCTTCGCTGCTGCAAGCGTGCCCAGTGGGAGATCCGTGAGCTGAGCCTGCGCATGTTGGACCTGGCCGAGAAGACTGCGCCCTACATCTTCACGGATGCAGGAGCCGGATGCCGTCGCGGACCGTGTTCGGAAGGCAAGATGACGTGCGGGGATCCCTACCCGAAGGCGCCCCGGCGTGAATGAGACCGTTGCGCCACGAAGGCGCGAGCCGCGGGTCGTGGAAGGTCCGGACCGTGTTCTTGCGGCGGCCTTCATCGTGGTGCCGCTTGTGGTGGGTCCGGCGATAGCGTTCGCGCTCACGCTCGGATTCAATGTGGTGACGTACGGCGCGCTTACCCTTCTTTCGGCGGTCATGGTACGTTCAGCTATCTGGAACGTGCGGGCCTACGGCGTCGCAGGCAAGCGCGGCGACCTGTACCGTGAGCGCCGCACAGCGACCGCGGGTACGAGCTTCATGGCGGGTTTCATGATCTGCCTCGTGATATACGACGCGCTTCCTTTGCCTGGTGCGCCGTTTTGGACCGATCAGCAACCACGAGCCTGGATAGTGCTTCTCTCGGTGATCGTGTATCTCATCTGGGCGTCGCAATACGCGACGATCCCCGTTGAGGTGCGCGAGGGATGGAAGCGGCTTCTCGGCCGATAATGGAGGAACCATGCCTGTGAGACATACGCATATCGGTGGTCAGGCTGTGCTCGAGGGCATCATGATGCGCGGGAAGCTCAACTGGGCAATCGCGGTGCGTGAGCCCGATGGCTCCATCTACACCGAGCAGCATGACCTGGTCAGCGCAACCAAGGACCATCCCTGGCTCAAGTGGCCCATCATCCGTGGCATGTGGGGCTTTTACGAGACCATGGTGCTGGCGATCAAGGCGTTCGGCATCTCCGCCGAGCACGCGGGCGAGACCGAGGAAGAGAAGCTCTCCCAAAAAGAGATCGCACTCACCATGGTGCTGGGTCTTGGTCTGGCTGTCGGCCTGTTCATCGTGCTGCCTGCGGTTCTCACCAACCTGGCCATTGGAAGCTCTGTCGACCAGCCCTTCTTGTGGAACATCGTCGATGGCGTGCTGAGGCTCGTCGCCTTCTTCACTTACATCTGGGCGGTCAGCCGGGTAAAAGACATCCAGCGGGTATTCCGCTATCACGGTGCCGAGCACAAGACCATCCATGCCTATGAGGCCGGTCTGCCGCTGGAGACTGACGCTATCCAGAAGTTCGGAACTCTTCATGTGCGCTGCGGTACGTCGTTCCTGCTTATGGTGATGGTCGTCGCCATCCTGGTCTTCTCGATAGTCCCGGGCAAGGCGATCCTGGCGGCATGGGGCGTCAGCGCGAAAGTCTGGGTACTGCTGTTCAATATTGGCGTTCGTATCGTGCTATTGCCGCTCATAGCAGGTATCGCGTACGAGATATCCGTGAAGTGGGCAGGCAACAACCCAAACAACCCGCTCGTGAAGGTGCTGCTGTGGCCGGGGCTGCAGCTGCAAAGGATGACCACCGCCGAGCCGGACGACAGCATGGTGGAGATCGCGGTTGCCGCCATGGAGCTTGTGGTCGCGCGTGAAGAGGCCGCGATCGCAGGCGCTGAGCCCACCGGGGATGCCATCCCGGCCATCGACTGACCGCCGCTACGGAACCGCCCGCGTGATACGCTGTTGTCAGACTAGAACGGATACCTGAAGACCATGCGAGACAAACTCGAATCCATACTCATCACCAACGACGAGCTGACCGCCAAGCTCTCTGATCCGGCCGTCCTGAACGACCAAAGAGAGTACGCGCGACTGGCCAAGGAGCATTCTGAGCAGGTCCCTCTCGTCACCAAGATACGCGAGTATCTGAGCGTGCTGGATGAGATCAAAGACGCTCAGGAGATCATGCGCGCCGAGAAGGACCCCGAGATGCGGGAGCTTGCCAAAGACGAGCTGACCGAGCTGGAGGTCCGTGTACCCGAGCTCGAGAACGAGCTGAAGGTCATGATGCTTCCGGTGGACCCCAATGACGACAAGAACGTCATCGTGGAGATCCGGGCAGGCGCAGGTGGAGATGAGGCGGGACTGTTCGCCGGCGACCTCTACCGCATGTACACGCGTTACGCCGAGGCACAGCGCTGGAAGGTCGAGGAGATCGATGCCAGCGAGAACGAAGTCGGTGGCTTCAAAGAGGTCTCCTTCATGATCAAAGGCAAAGGCAAGGGCATCTACTCGAAGATGAAGTTCGAGTCCGGAGTCCATCGCGTGCAGCGCGTGCCCGCCACCGAGTCCGGCGGTCGGATCCATACGTCCACGGCCACCGTTGTGGTGATGCCGGAGGCCGAGGATATCGAGATCGAGATCAACCAGAGCGATCTCAGGATCGACGTGTACCGGTCAAGCGGCCCTGGCGG
>JBFHJN010000074.1:0-9582 GCA_041595875.1 Coriobacteriia bacterium | reverse complement strand
TCTCAGCTGCTCCGGCTCTCTGGTGGCCCTACCCGACCGCGTACTCATCCTCATCTAAAGCTGTGTATGAAGTTGCGCTAGAACATACGACCCCGGAGGGTATCGTGTCAACCTTGAACGATACCGGTCAGGCGCGCCCTCAGCTCCCGGAGCGCGTCTCCACCAGCGCGAATGCAGCCTGCAGCACCTCGTCATGATCGAAGGCGAGCGGCGGCAACTCGTTGACATCGAACCATCCCACCTCGCCGGCGTCATCCCCCGCTGACGGTGAGACCTCCGTCTCTCCCAACACCGCAAGATAGACCGCCGAGACCGTCCAGCCGCGAGGATCGCGACCACGCTTGCCGAAGATGCCCACCAGGCTGAGCGGTCCACCCCACTCCACACCGGTCTCCTCGGCAAGCTCACGGCGCGCAGCGCCCTCGGCAAGCTCCCACTCGTCCACGAATCCACCCGGCAACGCCCACTGACCGGCGAACGGATCGAAGCGGCGTCGGATGAGCAGCACTTCGCGTATGCCGGCCTGCTCACGGAGCAGCACGACATCGGCGGTCAAGGCGGGTCTTGGATACTCGTATTCAGGCATGCCGCGAGTGTAGCGCACTCCGGGTAGTGACCGCTTCCTTAGGAAGGCGCCCAGGGGTATCCTGGCAAGACCCATCTTGGCCGAGGAGGAAGCCGTGTCACTGAACCCCCTACGTTGGTCGCGCAGCGTGAAGCTCATCGTCGCCTTCGGCGTGCTCTACGTGGTGTGGGGCTCTACCTACCTCGGCATCCGTATCGGTCTTGAGGCCGGCCTGCCGCCGTCGCTGTTCGCAGGGATGCGCCTCGTTCCGGCCGGCTTGCTCATGCTGCTGTTCGCCAAGTGGCGCGGGCAGTCTGTGCGCATCAGCCTCTCCGACTTCAAGATAGTGGCCACCGTGGGCATCTTGCTCCTGGTGGGCGGCATGTATTTCACGTTCCTTGCCGAGCGGACCATACCCTCGGGTCTCTCGGCGCTCATCGTGGCGCTGCTGCCGCTTTGGATCGCTCTTGCCGAATACGCGCTCCCGGACATGGAGCGTCCCAGCGCCCGCGGCGTCTTCGGACTGATCATCGGCTTCTCGGGACTGGGCGTTCTCATGGCGCCGCGAATCACCGGCATCCATGGCTCGCCCGAGCAGTTCCTCGGCATCGGGCTGCAGATCCTGGGTACCTGGCTTTGGACGGGCGGCTCCGTGCTCTCCAAGCGCAGGCCGGTCAAGACCGACGCCATCGTCGCTACCGGCTACGAGATGCTCACCGCCGGCGTCGTCTTGCTGGTCATCGGCACGGCCCTGGGCGAGTGGACGGGCTTTGCTATCACGCCATCAGGAGCCGGCGCTCTTGCATACCTCATCATCATGGGCAGCTGCGTGGCGTTCACCGCCTTTGTCTGGCTGCTGAGAAACGCTCCGGCT
Source organism: Coriobacteriia bacterium (assembly GCA_041595875.1). Taxonomy (GTDB): domain Bacteria; phylum Actinomycetota; class Coriobacteriia; order Anaerosomatales; family Anaerosomataceae; genus UBA2279. Next base: position 8,143 of record JBFHJN010000074.1, on the reverse strand, counting down.
TCCAAGGTGATGACCTACGCGTACGTGAACCCCGTGATCGCGGTCTTCCTTGGCTGGCTCGTCTTCCGGGAGCCCATCGACGGCTGGGTCCTGGCCGGCATGACCATCATCATCATCGGCGTCGCCCTCACGACCAGCGCCCCCACCCGCCCCGCGAACACCGCTCCGGTACCTTCCGCTGAGACCCTGCTTGCCGCCGAAGAGGCCGAGATGATCGCCGAGGCGAGCGGGGCCGGACAGGTGCCTGCCGAGGGTGAACAGACCAGCGCTTAGACGAATCCACGAGTTCTTCACAAGCGCCGCATAGTGGCGTCACATCCGCGGGCGATACTCCTTTCGAGAGACGAAAGGAGCACGCAATGTACAACGTAGGACATTCTGCACCGGCCTTCAGCCACAGTGTCGGGATCTTTGGCGGGCTGATCGGCCTTGTTATCTGGGCAGCGGTCATCGCGGTCGTCATCGCGCTGGTAGTGCACTTCACCCGTCGCGGCAGGGCCGCTTATGCGGGCCACATGGCCGCAGCTGCAACAGCCACTTCCCCGGTATCGGCGGTTGACGCACACGCCGAGGACGAGGCTCTGCGCATCGCTCGAGAGCGACTCGCCCGTGGCGAGATCGACGCAGACCAGTACCGGGTGATCGTGGAAGCACTCTCCTCATAGCATCCCTCCCATCCTTTCCTCCGGTGACCCGGTCTCTCCCTCCCTCGTAGGCCCGGTCACCACCCCAGCAAGCACGGGGCGGTCCCTCCCAGACCGCCCCGTGCGCTATCCTGAGAGACAGACACCTCGTCTTTCGGAGCGCTATGACCACCGACCTCATCCGAGCACTGCGCTTCATGCGCCGCTACCGCCTTGTGGCGTTTCTCGCCGTACTGGCGGTACTTGGCGCGTCAGCCGCAGAGCTTGCCGCGCCACAACTCCTGAAGCGGATCATCGACGTGGGCATCACAGAATCCCGCACCGATATCATCCTCTCCGGCGCCTTCGGGCTCATAGGTGTGGCGGTCGTGGGCGGCATCGCCACGTTCCTGCAGGGGTACCTCTCGGCAAGAGCCAGTCACGGCGCCGCATACGACATGCGCAACAGCATCTTCGAGAAGCTGCAGGACCTCTCGTTCAGCTACCACGACCGCGCCCAGACCGGACAGCTGATCACCCGCGTCACATCCGATGTGGACCTTGTCCGAGAGTTCGTAGGCGGCGGACTGGTGCAAGCGATATCGGCGACGATCCTGCTGATAGGCGCCGTGACACTGCTGCTTTCCATGAACTGGCAGCTAGCGCTGGTGGCGTTCCTTTCGATCCCGGCCACGATATTCGTGCTCGTGAAGTTCGTGGGCAACCTGGGGCCGTCGTTCCGCAGCTTCCAGCAAAGACTTGCCGCGCTCAACTCCGTGCTGCAGGAGAACATCGCCGGGGTGCGGGTGGTCAAGACGTTCGCGCGGGAGCCGTATGAAGCCGAACGATACCGGGCAGCCGATGAGCTCCTGCTCCAGCAAGGCCTGACGGTCCGCACCACGGTCGCCAACGCGTTCCCCCTGCTGTTCTCGGTGGGCACGCTGGGTGTGGCGCTCGTCACCTGGGTGGGCGCTGTGCAGGTGATCCACGGGGATCTCACCGTCGGCGAGCTCGTCGCCTTCACCAGCTACCTCATGCTGCTGCTGCAACCGTTGTTCATCATCGGGTTCGGCGCCCAGAACATCGCGCGGGCAGGCGCTTCGGCGCAACGGCTCTTCGAGATACTCGACGCCCCCAATGAGGTGGCCGAGCGACCCGACGCGATCACTCCATCGTCCATGGACGGCCTCGTGGAGTTCCGCGACGTCACGCTGCGCTATCCCGGCACAACGACCGACACCCTCTCAGGCCTGAGCTTCAAGGTGGAGCCCGGCACGGCCGTGGCCCTGGTAGGCGCCACAGGCTCGGGCAAGACCTCGGTCATCAACCTGATCCCGCGCTTCTACGACGTCACGGCCGGCACCGTCTTGGTGGACGGCAACGACGTCCGCGACATCACGCTCGACTCACTACGTTCCCGTATCGGCGTGGTCATGCAAGACTCCGTGCTCTTCTCGGGCACAGTAGCCGAGAATATCGCGTACGGCAGGCCGGATGCGACGCTCGCCGACATCGAGGCCGCCGCCCGGTCGGCCGAAGCGCACGACTTCATCGTGGACCTGGAGAACGGCTACGAGACGCGTGTGGGCGAGCGTGGCGTGAAGCTGTCCGGCGGCCAAAGGCAGCGTGTCGCCATCGCCCGTGCGATCTTGATAGACCCCCGCATCCTCATCATGGATGACTCGACTTCATCGGTTGATGCGCGGACCGAAGCAGCGCTCCGATTGCGGCTCGACAAGCTGATGGAAGGACGCACGACGTTCATCATCGCCCAGCGGCTCTCCACCGTGCGCAAGGCGGACACCATCCTGCTCATCGACGATGGCCGCCTGGTGGCGCAGGGAACACACGCGGAACTTATCGCCGACAACTGCCTGTACGCTGAGATCGCCGCCAGTCAACTCGTTGGCAGCGAATCCATCCCCGTGCCGGACCACTGCGACCTGACCGACGAGCGGGGTGAGCAGTGATGGCTCACGGTGTCTCACTCCGGTCACTGGCCAAAGAAGAGAAACCGGCCGCCGCATGGCCTACGATCAGGCGGCTCATCACGTACCTGATGCTCTACCGCGCCGAACTGCTGCGAGCGCTCTTCTGGGTCGCGTTCTCTGCGGCGAACTCAGCGATAGCTCCGGCGATCACCGGGTGGCTGGTAGACACGGCGATCGCGGCACGGAACGCGAATGGCGACGCCGGATCGCTCGCCCTTCCGGTCATCGCGCTGTTCGCCTCGGGAATCGCCGGCTGGTGGTCGCAGCGCGCACAGATCCTGGGCCTGGGCATCGTAGGACAGAAGGCCTTGTTCTCGGTGCGGGAAGACGTCTTCGCTGCGGTGCAGAGGCTTTCGGTGGCCGCATTCGAGCGTGTGGAGTCGGGCGACCTGATGAGCCGTCTGATCAACGACATCGAACAGGTCAACTCGTTCCTCTCGCAAGGATTCCGTCGCGTCATCGGTGCAAGCATCGGTGTGGCAGCCACGCTTGTGGGCATGCTTCTTGTGGACTGGCGTCTCGCGCTGGCCACTCTTGTGGTCGTTCCGGTCATGATCGGCACCACGCGGTTGTTCGGCATGATCGCGCGCCGCGCCTTCCGCCGCCGCCAAGAGTCCATCGGCGATGTCTCTTCCACCCTGGCCGAGGAGCTCGCCGGCATCAAGGTCGCTCAGGCCTTCAACCGCACCGACCGCAACCGCACCGAGTTCGCGCAACGCAACGCACTCAACCGGGATGCCAACGTCACGGCTGCAGCGGTCTCCTCGGCGTTCACGCCTACGCTGGCGGTCATCTCGGCCACCGCCACCGCGCTGGTGGCGGGTCTAGGCGGCTGGCTGGCCACGCAACAGCTGGTGACCGTGGGCGTGGTCGTCGCGTTCTTCGCATACGCCCGCAGCTTCTTCAACGGCGTGAGCCAGCTCTCCAGCCTCTACACCGAGACGCAGTCGGCACTGGCAGGCAGCGAGCGGGTGTTCAGCATCCTGGACACCCCTGCCGAGATAACCGACAAGCCCGACGCCATCGAACTGACCCACGCTCGCGGTGAGGTCGCGTACGAGAACGTCAGTTTCCAGTACGACGAGGGTCCCACCGTCTTGCACGACGTCTCACTCGTGGTGGAACCGGGCACGACGGTGGCCATTGTAGGGCCGACCGGCGCGGGAAAGAGCACGCTGATCAACCTCCTCGCGCGCTTCTACGATCCTACGCAAGGCATCGTGCGCATCGACGGACATGACCTGCGCGACCTGAAGGTGGACAGCGTGCGCCGCACCCTGGGCGTGGTGCTGCAAGACCCCTTCCTGTTCTCCGGGACCATCGCCGACAACATCCGCTACGGACGCCTGGAAGCCACCAATGCAGAGGTCCGCACGGCGGCAGAGGCTGCACGGGCACTGGAGTTCATCGAGAGGCTGCCGGACGGCTTTGATACCTCGATCGGCGAGCGCGGCTCCATGCTCTCCACCGGCCAGCGTCAGCTGCTCTCGTTCGCCCGCGCCATACTGGCCGATCCCGCGGTGCTCATCTTGGACGAGGCGACCTCGTCTGTGGACACGCGCACCGAGCTCCTTATCCAAGGCGCGCTCCGCCAGATCTTGCACGACCGCACGGCACTGGTGATCGCACATCGGCTCTCAACCGTTCGCGATGCCCACCGGGTGATCGTCATCGACGACGGCCGTATCGCCGAGCAGGGCACCTATGAGGAGCTGTTGGCTGCAGGCGGGCTGTTCACCCGGCTGCATGACGCGCAGTTCGCCGAGGAGTAGCGTTCCCGGGCTACGCCGGGGCTACAGCATGCCTAGCGCGTTGCGGACCTTCCGGTCAAGCGGCGCCCGTGAGCTCTCATACCCGTCCCAGGGATCCGTGCCCAGGGCGCGCAGCCTTCGAGGCGTACTGGCGATATCGTAGCCGTCAGAACGCACTCCGGCCTCTATCTCGTCCCAGCGCACCGGCACGCTGACCGGCGCCCCGTCCCTCGCCCGCGTGGAGTACGCGGCGACCGCGGTGGCGCCACGCGTGTTGCGGATGTAGTCGATGAAGATGCGCCCTTCTCGGCGGGCCTTGAGCGGATTGGTGGTGTAGAGCGCGGGATACTCCGCGGCCACGGCATCGGCGATCGTCTTGGTCACCGCGCGTGCCTCGCCCCAGTCCACGTCACGGACGATGGGGGTGACCAGGTGAAGTCCTTTGCCACCGGTCGTCTTCACAAACACCCCCAGCCCGAGCGACTCCAGGCGCTCGCGCAACATGAGCGCTCCCGAAACGATCGCCTTCCACTCCACATCGGGGCCGGGATCTAAGTCGAAGATGATGCGGTCCGGACGCTCCACGTCGTCTGCAAGCGACCCCCATGTGTGTATCTCCAAGACGCCCAGCTGGGCCAAAGAGACGAGGTCTGACACCTCGTCGACCAGGGCGTAGTGCACCGGCCCTTCATCATGCTGCACCTGCACGGTGCGGATAGAGTCCGGAAAGCCTGTTGAGGCGTCCTTCTGGTAGAAGCACTGCCCCGTCGAGCCATGGGGACAGCGCACAAGTACCAGCGGCCGCTCAACGAGATGCGGCAGGATCCAGGGCGCCACCTGCTCGTAGTACGTGGCCAGCTGCAGCTTCGTGAAGCCGGTGGCCTCGAACAGCACCTTCTGCGGATGCGTGAGCCGGACGCCCGCGACGGTTGCCGGACCCGTCTTGGCTGGCGGGTCCGTGCTCACCTCAGCGCCCGTCTTGTCGCCACGTATGCCCACGAACGACGGATGCCGCAGCACTCCGCTTTCGGTCCACTCGGAGAACTCCACCTCGACAACGATGTCCGGCTTGACCGGATGCACGCCCTTGGCGTCGGCGGCGGGGATGTCGATCGCCGGCGTCTTCGCGGCAAGCGGCTCCAACAGCGCCTTCAACTCGTCAGCCTCGCGATCGCTGAAACCGGTGCCCACCCGCCCGGCATAGGCTAGCGCCCCGCCGCTACCCCGTGCGCCCAGCGCCAGCGCGCCTATCGCGCGATGCGCGGTAGAGTCCGTATAGCCGATGACCGCGAACTCCTCTCGGCCCAGGCACTTGCGCTTGCGCCAGTCCCGGCCACGGCCGGTCTTGTACGCGCTGTCCGCACGCTTGCTGACCGAGCCCTCAAGCGCCAGCGTACACGTCTTCTCGTGGAAGAGCGGCCCGCGTCCCACGACGTGGTCGAGGTAGCGCACCCGCCCTTTTACGGCACCAAGAACACCGCGCAACAGCTGCTTGCGACCGGTCAAAGGAACCCCGCGCACGTCGTAGCCGTCCAGATAGAGGATGTCGAACGCGAAGTACACGATATCCGCCGAGCGACCCGCACCAAGCTCAGCCTGCAGCGCGCCGAAGCTCGTGGTGCCGTCCGGGCGCACTACGACCACCTCGCCGTCCAGCCAGGCATCTTGCACCGGCAGGGCCGAAGCGTCCGGGACCAGGGCGGCGAACCGGTCGGTCCAGTCGGCGCCACTGCGCGTATAGAAACGCGCCTGGCCCCCGCTCACGCGGCAAAGCGCACGGTACCCGTCCAGCTTGATCTCGTGCAGCCACTCGTCGCCGTCAGGCGCGCGGTCGACCGCGGTGGCCAACTGGGGTTCAAGACGCTCCGGCAGCGGCGCCTGCATAGCACCGCTCACGACGGACGGGTCGGCATCATCACCCTCTGACGGGTCGGCATCACCCTCTGCCGGGTCGTCGGAAGAACCCTGTGCGGCGATCTCCTCCATCGTGCGACCGGTCTTCGCCGAGACGGGCATGTCTTTGAGAACGTCGCCTTCGGATAGCGGCACCACGTGGCCGTCCCGCTCCTTGATCAGCAGCCAGTTGTCATTGCGCTCGCCTTCTTTGCGCTTCATGCGGACGAGCGCCCAGGAGCCTTCGAGCTTGCTTCCGTGCAGGCCGAACTTCATCGAACCGTCACGGTACATCTGCTCCGCATCGCCGTGCGGCTCCCATGTCCCTCGGTCCCACACCATCACCGTCCCGCCGCCGTACTCTCCCTGCGGTATGGTGCCCTCGAAGTCGCCGTAGTCCAACGGGTGGTCCTCCACCTCGACGGCAAGGCGCTTCTGGGATGTGTCATAGCTGGGACCCTTGGGGACGGCCCAGCTGCGGAAGACGCCATCCATCTCCAGGCGGAAGTCGTAGTGAAGGCGAGTGGCCGCGTGCTTCTGGATCACGAAGCGACGCACCGCCCCGTCCTCGCCCTCGACACCGGCGGGCTCGGGCGTCTTGGAGAAATCGCGCTTCTCGTTGTAGCGTTCCAGGGGCATTGCTCACGCCCGCTTCCGGGTCTCAGCCTGCTCCACGCTGCGCTTGAGCAGGTCCATGATGTCCACGACCGCAGCCGCCTCGCCTGCAGGCTCCGCGGGAGCCACTGAGACCTCGCCCGTCTCGACTTTGCGCTCGATGAGCGCGAGCAGTCGTTCCCGGTAGGTATCGCGATACTGCGAAGGGTCCCACTCGGCCACCAGCGCGTCCACGAGTTGCCCGGCCAGTCCCAGCTCCTTGTCGTTCACACCAAGCGAGTCCAGGTCGCTTCCCGGGAGATCCAACTCATCTGCGGACCGCAGTTCATGGTCCCACCGCAGCAGGTCGAGGACGAGCGCATCGCCTACCGGCAGCAATGCGGTCAGGTGCTGACGCGTGCGGATGACCACTGTGGCCACGCCTACGTATCCGCTGCTGCGCAGCGTCTCGCGTAGTAGCGCATACGCCTTGCGGGCGGCCTTGGTGGCCGGTGCCAGATAGTAGGGTTTGTCGTAGTAGAGCAGGCTTATCTCGGATGATTTGACCGCGGCAAGGATGTCAATCGTCTGGGTCGCCTCCACATCAGCGGCGCGGAAGTCCTCCTCGGTCACCACTATGTGGGCACCCTCGGAGTACTCGTAGCCCTTGACGACATCCTCCCACGGCACCTCCTCCCCTGTGACCGAGTTGACCCTGTGCTGACGCACAGGCGCCATGTTGCGTTGGTCAAGCAGGCGGAAGGTGACGTCTGAGGACTTCTCGGCGGCGTGCAACGTCACCGGGATGGTCACCAGGCCGAAGCTGATGGCGCCGTTCCAGATACTGCGGGGCATCGCGCACCTCCGGGTGATGAGCACGGGCAGGTCTCGCACTACTCACGAGATACCCGTGGCGAGCACCCGTATACCGCTAGGCGATGCCGAAGAGCTTGAGCAAGAACAGCAGGTAGAACACCACGAGGAGCCAGCCTTCCCACGAGGTGATCTCCTTGTCTTGCACCATGAAGAAGTACAGCAGCGTTGCAACCACCATCACCGGCAGTCCCAGGGTCAACACGCTGGGAGCGACGACGAGGGTGCCGAAGAGCCCGGCCACACCCACCACTGCGAAGCTGTTGAAGACGCTGGAGCCCAAGACGTTGCCGATGGCCACTTCGAGGTTCCCCTTGCGTGCCGCGACGACGCTGACGACAAGCTCGGGCAGCGAGGTGCCCAGCGCCACCGCGCTGAGCGCGATGATGTCGGTGCCCACGTTGAACAGCACCGACAG
>JBFHJN010000073.1:0-9829 GCA_041595875.1 Coriobacteriia bacterium | reverse complement strand
CCTACTCGCCCTCAGCAAAGGCCGCCTATAGCAAAGAGGTGTCCTCGCTCTCTGACAAGCTCGCCCTGGCGCAAAGAAACGCCCCACGTGAAAGGCAGGCCCTTCTGTTGGCCAACGCCTCAGTAAGGGCAAAGCAAGACGCAAACCCAAGTCTTACCGCAGGCGAAATCAAAAAGCTCCGCATTAAGGCACTAACTGATGCCCGTGAAGCGGTAGGCGCCAACAAGCCTAAGGTGAATATAACAAAGACTGAATGGGATGCTATTCAGGCAGGCGCTATTACCAACAACCGCCTAACTGAGATCTTGCGCCATGCAGACCCGAAACAGGTCAAGGAGTTGGCCTTGCCTAGGCAGAACACAGTCATGAACACTACCATGACTAGGCGTGCTCAAGCTATGCTTGCATCAGGCTACACGCAGGCAGAGATAGCACAGCACCTTGGTGTTGCTGCATCCACCCTCTCTACAGCACTTGGGAGGTGACATGGAGCACACTGTGTACATGCTAACTACTATTGACAATCCTTACAGTCCGTTCACTCAGTTCCGTGAATGGTTCACTTGGGATGAAGCGGCAGGCTACTCCACAACGGCCTTCCTTGCTAGGGTTGTCAAGACTTCAGATGAACTCACAGAACGTGATTATGCGTCTGCAGTAGAGGAAGGAATTGACGAGATCATTCAAGAGAATGTGTCTGGTATGTACAGGAAGGTCACGAAAGAGTCCTATCCTCCGTCCTATCAGTAAGCCGTCTCTAGTCAAGACCCCACTCGCTAACGGAAGCTAGTTAGTGTTTCATCTGTAGTTGCTCATCACACAAGCACGTGGGGCCTAGATCTTGGGGCTTCTCTATCTCTCGCACTTGGGCACGTCCCATTTGTTGAGGGGGGAGGGGTCCCGCAGATTTAGGCCCCCCGTGTGGATCGCCCGCCCCCTCAAATTTTCTCCGGGGGGACAAAAAGTGAGAGCAATCCCGATCGAAGCCTGGTAGTTCTAGCTGAATGGCGACTGGGCAACGCCGAAACGCGGTAGAACGCGTTCGATTCAGAAGACTACCCTACCCTCGCCACGTTTTTCGGTCCCCTCCAGCCGAGTGGCGAGACCCCTGGGTCCGCTCTGGACACTGAGCGGCGCAAGTGCGAAGAGGACATTCCCATCGCAGCCCACGCCCGGGGCCCCAAAGAGAAGCTGTCAGCCCGTGTCAACCAAAACGACGCCCGGGAAGCGTCGACTCCTTTCAAGAGGCGGGTTGGCAGCTTCTCTGTGGGGCCCCGGGCACCCAAACGGCCATCTAGGAGGTGAACCTATGGCGGAAACAAGACGACCTTCGAAGTCGACACGCTCAACGCGACCGCCATCGGCAACTTTCGAAGGTCGAGAGAACCAGATGATCAGTCTTGCAGTCGATCTTGCCGAGCAACAGCTTGTCGAGGGGACTGCGTCTGCGCAGGTCATCACGCACTACCTCAAGTTGGGCACAACGAGAGAGCGCCTAGAGCAAGAGAAGCTTCGGCGGGAGAACATCCTACTAGAAGCACGCGCTCAAGCCACTGCCTCTGGCGAAAGAATCGAAGCGCTTATGAACAACGCGATTAAGGCCTTCCGCGGCTACTCCGGGCAGGACGACGGAGAGGACGAGATGTATGAGGCGTAGAAGCTACAGAGAACTGCGTCGCTTGCATACGTTCGAAGAGCGGTTCGAGTACCTGAAGCTAGGCGGAGAGGTTGGGGGGACGACCTTCGGCTTCGACCGCTATATTAATCAGGCGTTCTATCGCTCAAGAGAGTGGAGCGACGTCAGACAGCACGTCATAGCAAGAGATCTTGGTATGGACCTAGGGATTGACGGGTACGAGATCTACGATCGTATCTACATCCATCACATGAACCCGATGACCGTCGACGACATCGAGCGCGGTGATGGGTCCATTGTCGATCCTGACTATCTGATCACGACGACGCACAACACCCACAACGCCATCCACTATGGGGACGCGAGACTACTCCCGAAACCGTTCGTTGAGCGGGCTTACGGAGACACAACCCTCTGGTAACACGAAAGGTAGCCCAATGACTTTCTCACCCCTCATTAGCGGGACGATCGAGCACCACAACAAGTACAGCAAGCGCTCTGGCAAGGTCTCGCGCGTCATCCAGCACCACTGGGCGTCGGCGTCTCTCGCCGGAGAGCGAGCCCTCGCGGCTGCAGGAAACCAGAAGTCCGCCAACTACCTCGTGTACGACGACGGTCGCATCGTTGGCCAGGTTCCAGAGGAGTTCCGCGCCTGGACATCTGGAAGCATGGATGCCGACGGGACTGCCATCACCATCGAGTGCCAGAACCACACCGGCGCGCCTGGTTGGACGATCTCTGACGAGGCGATCGACGCACTGGTTCGCCTTCTGGCCGATATTGGTCAGCGCTACGGCTTCGGCGTGATCGATCGTTCGAAGTACCTCGGTCACCAGCAGTTCGCGTCGACCGCGTGCCCCGGCCCGTACCTCTACCCGAGGCTTCAGGAGATCGCGCAGCGTGCAAACGCAATCAAGAACCCGGCGGCTGCACCGACCCCGGCTCCAACGGCGAAGATCCTCGAGGATGGAATGTGGGGCGAGAAGACGACCCGTCGTCTCCAGTACCTTCTCGGCACACAGGTCGATGGCGTGCTCTCGCACCAGTACAAGTCGGCGGCTAACGAGAACATCTACTCGGCGCAGTTCGACAAGACGATGCGGGGATCGCTCGCGGTCAAGGCTATGCAGAAGCGACTCGGAATCGCCAATAGCGACGGCCTGTGTGGACCGGAGACGATCCGCACCCTTCAGCGTCACTACGGAACCACGGCAGACGGCGTTATTTCCCCCGTGTCGGAGGTCGTCAAGGCGATGCAGCGAGCGCTCAATGCCGGGCGCTTCTAGACCTTCGCCGGTGTTCCGTGGACTCATGACCTACGTCGCCATTTTCGTCATCAGCTGGCTGATCACACTATTGGCGTTCTACGGTCTTGTTTGCGCCTCTGTCACGTTGTGGCGCATGTTCTTCTGAGCACCACCATATTCGACACCATGATGAAAGGAGGCGCGCCGGTATGGAACCCAGCATCCTCAAGTCTATCAAGAAGCTTCTCGGCCTCTCGGTCGATGACACTTCCTTCGACGAGGACGTTCTAACACACATCAACAGCGTTCTTTCGACGCTGGCTCAGATCGGCGCGTCTCCTTCATCTGGGGCGCTGCTTGTCCAGGGCAACGACGAGACGTGGGATCTCCTGATCGAGGGGCGTGAAAACGTACACCTTGTGAAGTCCTACGTCTACGTCAAGGTTCGACTCATGTTCGACCCACCGACGACGTCGTTCGCAATCCAGGCTTTGGAGCGGATTGCTGAGGAGTACGAATTCCGGATCAACATTCTGGAAGACGTCTTCAAGACCCCAGCCCCAGCCACGAGTGCGCACCGCACAGCGCCAACGATCGCGACACTAGTGCTGCAGCCGATGACGGAGGGCGTCCATACGACGAACCTTCTCATGGCATACGGCAATCCGAGCGCCTTTGTCTGGTCCATCGCCGAGGGCGAACTTCCGTCAGGCTTGGCCTTCTCCAGCCTCGGGATTATTTCAGGCATTCCAACAGCACCTGGCGATTACGATGTAACGCTGCGTTGCTCGAATGGAACAACTCCGGACGCTTTCGTGCGGTTCGTCGGGACGATCGCCGCGTCCACAATTACGCACGTTGATCACTCGATCTTTGGTGTCACGGCGCCTTCCGATCGTTTGGTCGCCGCGTATAACGATGGCGGGAATGGACTCTGGGTTGGCAACCAGTTCTATCTCGAGAACGACGTCGCGTATTCGAACGTCTCTGTAGTCGGTGTCCGCGTTTACGTTCCATCTGGCGCGCCCGCTGGTCTAAAGACCACACCAGGACAGATCGGTGTTGCGAGGCGAGCGAGTCTCAACGACTTCTGGAACGGTCCATCGGAAGATGAGGTTCTTCCTGCGATGGTTATTTCTGACTTCGCTGGAGAACTGCAGGACGGTTGGAACGATCTGTTCCTCGACACGCCGATCGCGCTCGGAATGATGCAGGGCGTAATCGCCGCGATTAAGTGGGATAGTGGCGGCTACTACCTCTACGCAACGAACAACTGGACAAACGACGTGGCCGTAAAGGCTAACGACGATTTTGGCCTCTACCTTTCGGAACACACTCCGTTTGGTGGCACTAGCATTCCTGTCCGTGGCTGGAACACAGTTGGCGGCGGAATGTACACAAGCGCCTGGTATGGCGTAGACATCATAGTCCGGGAGTCATGATGGAGACTGAGGTAGACGATTTTCTCGCCCACTTCGGCGTCAAGGGAATGAAGTGGGGCGTCCGTAAGGAACGAACTGTTGCGTCTGGCGGTAGCAAGTCTACTGAGAAGATGGCTGGCAAGAAGACTTCCGCTGGCGATGTTCCAGAAAAGACCAGAGACAAGAATGGCCGTCTCGAGAAGTCGAAGCCCGAGGCTCCGAAAACCGCGAAGACCATGAGCGACGCAGAGCTTCGTTCTGCGATCAACCGTATTCGAATGGAGCAGGAATACGCGACGCTGACTAAGGCGCCGCCCACTGCAAAAGACAAGGCTAAGGCTGCCGTCGAAGAGATTCTGTGGGATGTCGGCAAGAAGCAGACGAAGTCGCTCCTTAACAACCTGGCTACTCAGCAGATCAAGAAGGCGTCCGGCTTGGATACCAAGGACGCGAAGTCTGACAAGAAGAATGACAAGAAGTCGGGTAAGAAGTCCGACAAGACTTCGGACAAGGGTTCGGACAAGACTTCAGATACGTCGGCAAGCTCTGAAAAGACGTCAACATCCTCAAAGTCCTCGACAACGTCGCCCTTAAGGTCTGCAGAGTACACAAGGGCGAAGATGGACACTGAAGCGCTTCTTGCAGAGCTCGGCACCAAGAAGCCAATTCGGGAACTCTCTCGTTAAATAGGAAAGGAGGTACTGGCGGTGGGTTTGTCTAACACGGCAACACCTATCTACTACGGGCGCTTTCGAGACGCTGTGATTCGCGGGGAGATACCTGTCAACCGCGAAATTGCGATGGAAATGAACCGTATTGACGCTCTCATCGCCAGTCCCTACTACTACTACGACGATCGCGCAGTCGAGGGCTGGGTCAAGTACTGCGAAAACGAACTGACGCTCACCGATGGTTCGGATCTACACCTCTTGGAGATGTTCAAGGTATGGGCCGAGCAAATCTTCGGCTGGTACTACTTCGATGAACGAACAGTCTATGCGCCTCCTAAGAACGGCGAGCCAGGACACTTCGTTCGTAAGCGAGTCAAGGTCCGCCTTACTCGGAAGCAGTATCTGATCGTCGCACGAGGCGCCGCCAAGTCTATGTACGCGTTCTGCGTGCAGTCTTACTTCCTCAATGTAGACACAGACACCACGCACCAGATCACCACGGCCCCTACGATGAAGCAGGCAGAAGAAGTCATGGCGCCGTTTAGAACGGCAATCACGCGCGCGAGAGGCCCGCTCTTCAAGTTCCTAACCGAGGGATCTCTTCAGAACACGACAGGTCTTCGTGCCCTCAGACAGAAACTGGTGTCTACGAAAAAGGGCATCGAGAATTTTCTGACAGGTTCACTCCTAGAGATCCGCCCGATGTCGATCAATAAGCTACAGGGCCTGCGCCCTAAAGTTTCAACAATTGACGAATGGCTCTCTGGCGATATTCGGGAAGACGTGGTCGGGGCGATTGAGCAGGGCGCTTCAAAGCTTGATGACTACCTCATCTTGGCAATTAGTTCCGAAGGTACCGTACGAAACGGTTCCGGAGACACGATCAAGATGGAGCTCGCGAGCATTCTAAAGGGCGAGTACGAGGCTCCTCATATTTCGATCTGGCATTACAAGCTAGACGAACTAGAAGAGGTTAGCAACCCAAACATGTGGCCGAAAGCAAACCCGAACATCGGTCTAACTGTAACGTACGAGACGTATCAGCTAGACGTTGAGCGGGCAGAGAAGGCGCCGGCATCCCGAAACGATATTCTCGCCAAGCGTTTCGGCATCCCGATGGAGGGTTACACCTACTTCTTTACATACGAAGAGACTCTTCCGCATCGTAGACAACGCTTTAATGGTATGCCTTGCGCAATGGGCGCAGACCTATCCATGGGCGACGACTTCTGTGCGTTCACATTTCTGTTCCCACTTGGCAGTGACGCTTTCGGTGTAAAAACCAGGAGTTACATCTCATCGCTCACCTTGCACAAGCTCCCCGGGGCTATGCGTGCAAAGTACGAGGAGTTCATTCAAGAGGGCAGTCTCCACGTTCTCGAGTGCACAGTCCTTGACATGATGGAGGTCTATGAGGACCTCGACGCTCACATTGAGCGCATGGAGTATGACGTTCGCGCGCTTGGTTTCGACCCGTACAACGCGAAAGAGTTCACGGAAAGGTGGGCTGCGGAGAATGGGCCGTATGGCGTAGAGAAGGTAATCCAGGGCGCGAAGACCGAATCAGTTCCGCTAGGCGAACTTAAGATTCTAAGTGAACAGCGTCTGCTTCTATTCGATGAAAGTCTTATGACATTCGCGATGGGCAACGCAATCACGCTAGAAGACACAAACGGCAATCGTAAGCTCTACAAGAAGCGCCAGGAACAAAAGATCGACAACGTGTCTGCTCTTATGGACGCATACGTGGCGTGGAAAGCAAACAAGGAGGCCTTTGAGTGACCGAATTCGAAGGGAGGTGAGTGATGGTTAAGCTTGGGGAACGTCTAATGCATTCGTGGAATGCGTTCACGAAGCGGGAAGACGAGAACACGAGTTTCGATTATGGAGGCGTCGCGTCATCCTACAGGCCAGACAGGCCGCGCTTTACGGTGACTAACGAGCGTTCAATTGTTGCGTCAACGATCATGCGAATCGGAATTGACGCAGCGGCGGTGAACATGTGGCACGTCAGACTTGACGAAGACATGCGTTTTCTTGAGATCATTGAGAGTGGTCTCAACCAGTGCTTGACGGTAGAGGCGAATCTTGACCAGGGTGCGAGACACTTTCGACAGGACGCCGTAATGTCGCTCTGTGATCAGGGCGTAATTGCTATCGTGCCTGTTGAAACGTCTATCAGTCCGTTGTCTAGTGGCGGTTACGACATCCGCAATCTTCGCGTTGGCGAGATCGTGCAGTGGTATCCGTCAAAGATCCGCGTTCGGGTCTACAACGAGAAGACCGGACAAAAGGAAGAGCTAACCCTCCCTAAGTCTATCGTGGCAATTGTCGAGAACCCTCTCTACAAGGTCATGAACGAACCGAACTCGACGCTCCAAAGGCTCACCAGGAAGCTCTCGCTTCTCGATGCGATCGACGACCAGTCTGGCTCTGGGAAGTTGGACATCATCATCCAGCTGCCTTACGTCGTAAAGACCGACGCGAGGCGTCAGCAAGCAGAACAGCGAAGGGAGATGATCGAGTCTCAGCTGAAGGGGTCCAAGTACGGTATCGCCTACACGGACGGCACCGAGAAGGTCACGCAGCTGAATCGTCCGGCAGAGAACAACATGCTCGAACAGGTCGACTACCTGACCGAGATGCTCTACGGACAGCTAGGCATCACCAAAGAGGTAATGAACGGTACGGCCGACGAAGCAACCATGATCAACTATTACAACCGCACGATCGAGCCTCTTCTTGGGGCGCTTTCCGAGGCAATGATCCGCACCTTCCTAACGAAGACGGCTCGTTCTCAGCGGCAGTCGATCATCTACCTCCGCGACCCGTTCAAGCTCGTTCCAGTAAAGGACATCGCTGAGATCGGCGACAAGCTTACAAGGAACGAGGTACTGACCTCTAACGAACTGCGTGGAATTATCGGTTTCCGTCCTTCGAAGGAGCCGGACGCAGACAAGCTCAGGAACAAGAATCTTCCAGAGCCGGAACCCACGGAAACTCAACCGACTCAGCCTGAGTCTCAACCACAGCTGCCGAACGAAGATCCAACAGGATCGAGAGTCAAGCAGATCATGGAAGGTTAATCAAAATGAAGGACGCAGACTTCAGTGGCTTTGCCACCGTGCATGGTCTGAAGTGTTCTGACGGCCGAACGATCCTGCCCGACGCGTTCAAGCACATGGACGGCGCGAAGGTCCCGCTCGTTTGGCAGCACCAGCACTCGGACCCCGAGAACATCCTCGGTCACGCGCTTCTCGAGAACCGCGCAGAGGGCGTTTACGCATACGGCTTCTTCAACAGCACCCCCAAGGGTGCCGCGTCGAAGGCCATGGTCTCCCACAAGGACATTACGTCGCTCTCGATCTACGCCAACAGGCTTGTCGAGCGTGACAAGAACGTCTCGCACGGAGACATCAAGGAGGTCAGTCTCGTCATTGCCGGAGCGAATCCGGGGGCGCAGATCGACAACGTCTACCTTCGTCACAGCGATGACGAGGTCGAGGTTCTCGAGGACGAGGCGATCATCACCACCGGACGCGAGTTCGACATCGAGCACGCCGACGCCGAAAACGACGCCCAGAAGGACAGTGGCGGCACCACCGTCCAGGACGTCTTCGACACCCTTTCGCAGGAGCAGAAGGACGTCGTGTACTACATGATCGAGCAGGCGCTCGTAAAGCAGCCTGACGACGCTACCAAGAACGAAGCCGCAGCCGCTCATGGCGACGGTGAGGTCAACACCACCGATAACGCCGATGACAACGGCATCACGCACAGCCAGGAAGGAAGCGAAATGACTCGCAACGTCTTCGAGCAGAACAAGACCGACGGGTCGGAGACTCAGGGTAGCGCCAGGCTCACCCTCTCTCACGACGACATGAAGGGGATCATCGCGGCTACGCAGCGCGGCGGAACCCTTCGACAGGCGGTCGAGGACTACGCTCTCGCGCACGGCATCAACGACATCGACGTCCTCTTCCCGGACGCCAAGACCATCACCTCGACCCCCGAGTTCATCAAGCGCCGCACCGAGTGGGTCGCCGGGGTTCTCAACGGCTGCCGGCACACGCCGTTCTCGCGCGTCAAGTCGATGTACGCGGACATCACCGAGGACGAGGCCCGTGCCAAGGGCTACGTCAAGGGCGAGTTCAAGAAGGAGGAGTTCTTCTCCCTCTCGAAGCGCGTCACGACGCCGACCACGATCTACAAGAAGCAGAAGCTCGATCGTGACGACATCATCGACATCACCGACTTCGACGTCATCGCCTGGATGAAGGCCGAGATGCGCCTCATGCTCGAGGAGGAGCTCGCGCGAGCCATCCTCATCGGCGACGGCCGCGAGGCTTCCGACAGCGACAAGATCAAGGACCCGGGCGGCACCGTCACCGAGGGCGCGGGCATTCGCTCGATCCTTCACGACAACGAGCTCTACGCCACCACGGTCACGGTCAACGTCGACGACGCGAACTCGAACCAGATCGAGCTCGTCGACGCCATCGTCGGTGGGATGCAGTACTACAAGGGGTCGGGAAGCCCGACGTTCTACACCACGCTTCCCACGCTCACGCGCATCCTTCTCCAGCGCGACTCCCTCAACCGTCGTATCTGGAAGTCGGCTGCGGATCTTGCGTCTGAGCTCATGGTCTCGTCGATCGTCACTGTCGAGGTCATGGAGGCGGAGACCGACCTGATCGGCATCATCGTCAACCTGGACGACTACAACATCGGCGCAGACCGCGGCGGTGAGGTCTCGCTCTTCGACGACTTCGACATCGACTACAACCAGCACGGCTTCATCCCGCTGATCCCCAGGGGCTCGGCGCGGATCTACGCCTTCGGCACCCAGCCGAT
>JBFHJN010000072.1:0-10122 GCA_041595875.1 Coriobacteriia bacterium | reverse complement strand
GAGCTGTACTCGCCGCACAAATCGCAATCGCCAGGCACCCCCGGCGGGATCTCTTTCGCGTCGGCCTGGATCCGGTGTGCCAATAGTACAGCGTAACCCTCGTTGGCGATGTCAACGTCGTCAGCCATCTACGTCTCCAGGAATGCCGGTCGTGAGCGCACGCTCCACGTCGACGTTCGCGCGAAGTGTGGTGTGGTTGGCCTGGTCGGCGTAGTCCACTGCGTAGGTGACCCGTATCGCCCGGTACACCAACCCGCGGATACTGAGCAGGGCACCGACCGGCGGCACAATGCTTGACTTGGCCCAGGTCAGAATATTGGGCCCCTCGTAGAACTCAACGGTGTCGTTGCTCATCTCGTCATCTCCAGGGATAGGTGCCCCGCCGGCACCAAGTCGTTCCAAGACACATCACAAGTTGATGTAAAGGCGCGGCGGGGCGTGATCGGTCAGTGTTGAAACGCTTTCCGGAGAATCGCAGAGACGTCGGTGCGCGCCAGCCCGTCGATCGCAACAGCCGTGTCGTGCTGGATCTCCTCCAGGGTGGTGAAGAGCCGGAGCGCGGCGAGGCGGTCGATGTTGCCGCTAGTAAGGATGTCGGCCACCGAGGCGAGGGCTCGCCCGTGGCACTCCTCCATGACCGCCAGCGTCTTGTCGGAGAGGCCATCTGCGCGGGCGAGCGACAGCGACATGCGAAGGAACGTCGAGACGTTGGACGCCGCAGTGACCATGTCCACTACGTTCTTCGGGTAGCCCTTGATCGCGGCGTTGAAGCGCGCCGTGATCGTCTCTTCGAGCTGGGCGACGGTTTCGGGGTTCAGGGTGTTCTCGGTCATGTTGCGCTCCTTGGTTGTGTGAGACGTGCTCACGATATCACAGCTTGAGATGGTTGCGCCGGCAAAAATCGGCGACATACCAGTCCGTCAGGCCACGGCTCGAGAACTCGTGGTCCTCGTTGGTCGTGACGCTGTCCAGGTTGCGGAGGATGGCCAGCGCGAGTTGCGCGGCTACTTCTTTCGCGGCCGGGTATGCGCCGGCGGGGCGCACCCGGCTTTGTGTCGTGCGCCAGGCCTTGTGGGTGCGCGGCAGGTAGGGCACAAGGGCCTGGGCGCTCTTGCACCACGCCCCTTCCGCAGACACCCGGGTGCGCCCCTCGTCAGTGATCCGGTACTCGAATCGGTGGTCCTTGAACCCGGGCTCCCCGAACTCCTCCCGCGTGGCGAGGCCGGCCCAGACGATCCGGTCGAAGGCTTCAATCGTGTTGCGAGCATCCCGCCCGGGGCGCACCTGGGCCGGACGGCTAGAGGCGAGTCGCCGAAACGCGCTCGTCGTCTCCCAGTACGCGCATTGGGCGCGGTAGTCGTCGGGGTACAGGTCAGGCTTGTACTTTGTGGTGATCGGAACCATGTCACTTCTCCCATATCCAGTTGGTGGTCAGCTTGCCGACGCCGACGCGGATCGTGCCGATTTGCAGTCCGGTGTGGCGGTGGGCGAACTCAACGACATCACGCGGCTCGCCCTCCAGGACCGCCAGCTGGGTGATTCGCCGGATCGCTGTGTCGAGTCGGGCATAGTGGCGGCGCCCGATCGCTTGGTTCTTTCGGTGCCAGGTCGCCACGATCGGCCGGTCGTGTTCGGAGCGCTCCGTCATGCCGTCACCTCCTTGGCTTGGTGCAAGTCGCACCCGTCGTCCGCGCGCACGAACCTGTCGTTTGGAAACTCCAACTGCCGCTCGACCCAGGCGGGCAGGCGGATGGCGCACGTACCGCACCAGCGCGGCGATGCGTTTGGCGCGAAATGCTGGCATGTCCTGCATGTGGCCATGATGTCCTCCTCAGTATTGGCGGCAGCGCACGACGTTGCCGAGCAGGTAGCAGTCGGTCTGCTGGGTCTGCGGCACCGGCGCCTTGAACGCGCTGCTGTTGAAGTAGTTGGCCACGCCCAGCGCATGTGCCTGGCGAGCCTCGGCGACGGCGAGGTGCCCGGAGCAGTCGAGTTCGCGGCGGCGCACTTCGAGCTCCAGCGTTCGGGTGGCGTGTCGCGAGTACGCTGCGCGGCACAGGTTGTAGTCGCTCACCGCAGCCAGGTCTTCCGCGGGCAGGGTCGCAACGAGAAAAGGCGCCGAGGTGCAGCCCGAGAGCAGGACCGCGGCGAGCAGGATCTGGGTTTTCATGGTGTGCTCCTTGGTAGGGTGTGAGGCAGACTCACGAAGCGGGGCGCATGCTAAGTGTTACAGCGTGCTCGGTCAACCGGCGACGACGACCACTTCGACGATTTTCAACCGGACGATTTTGCAGCCGGCCTCGGCGGCGACCCGCCAGGGCCGGTTGGATCCCCGGACATAGGTGGCCCGGGCGCTGTACGCCGTGCTGGCTGCCGTCGAAAAAACGGGTTGGCCGTCGGGGTCGATAACGATGAAGAGGCCTTGGGTGTGCAGGTCGGTCATGTCGTTACTCCTCGTTTTCTTCCAAGGCCTTCAACTGATCGGCCCGGATCTTGCCGGCCTCTTTCAGCGGGATGGACTCGACCAGCACAACCCCGTAATAGCGCGGGATGGCATCGTCACCCGCGGGGTAAAGCGCGGCGTACCGCCCGAGCGCCTTCGGGTCTTTGTTGAAGCCGCGATACACCTCCAGCACGCCCTCGTCGAGGTTGATGATGTAGGCCCACTCGCAGAACAGGCTGTCCTTGAGAAACTCGCCGGCGTCGAGCATCACGTCGAGCCCTTCGAGATACAGGTCGAGGTTGCCTTGCGCGCCATGCAACAGGCAGTACCAGTCATCCGCCGATTGCTCCCCTACGGACTCGTTGAGTAGCTCCCGATACCGCGCGATCTCCGCAGGGGTGGGGGCGTCTTCCTCGCGGACAAGGCGAATCCCCCTGACGAACGGCGAGAGGTCGATGTTCGAGGTCTTCCTGCAGAACTCGATTACGTCCTTGCCCAATCCGGTCGGATAACTATCGAAGTGGTTGTAGGACACCTTGTCGGTGCCGTCGATGCGAAAGCCAACTGCGCCTCGTGTTCCCATGTCGTTACTCCTTGGTGTCGGTGGCCGGCGCGAGACGTACTCACGCCGGCCGGTAGTGGGTGGTCAGGCGATTGCCGCGGCCAGTCGGTCGGCCAGGGTCCAGAGGGCCCGGTTGAGCCGCACATCCTCCGTGATCGAGGTGACTTCGCGGGTGCGAGTGCGGCGGCCGTTTGCGCTGCGGGCCCGCACGCCGCCCTTGAGCAGGTTTTCCTGGACACGATTGAACGTGCTCCACAGGTCCGCCTTGCGGTCGTCCCAGCGGCGCGCCTCCAGCAGCTGGTCCGCCCGGATCGGCGCGGCAGCCGGATCGTCGTACTTCAGAGCCACGGCAGCCTGGGCCAGCGCCCGCTGGTGCCCGTCGGACAGCGTCAGGGACCGGTAAGTCTCGATCCGCTGGCTGGACGTCTGGACGTTGTCCAGCACCGTGATGCACCCGTCGAGCACATCGTCGGCCACAGAACTTCCGGCGTGGCGCACACGGATGTCGTCGCACACGTCGCCGGCGATCAGGCCGTTGCTGCAGACCGCCCGGAAGAAGCCCGTCAAGAGCTGGTACCCGCTGGAGCCGTCGTGCGAGTTGAGCAGGATGATCTCCGGCACGGTGCCGTCCTGCCCGGCAGTAATCGCATCCGGATGGCGCAGGCGCAGCGCATGCCGCGTGAAGTCCTGCTTGGACTTGTCCCGCACTCGGGTCTGGCGCGCCTCGAATGCCTCGAAGCCTTCCTTGCGCAGGCGCTGGAGCACGTCGATAGTCGGGATGAAGCCGTAACGCTCCGAGCGGCTCTCGTGCGCCTCCTGTGCGAACACGGAGGGCGCGGCCGAGGCGATCTCGTTGTCGGTTAGCGCGCGATCGCGGCGGATGGCGGTGGCGTTGCTCTGGGAGGTGGCGTAGCGATAGTTGAACATGGTCTTGCTCCTTGGTTGGTTGTCAGAAACGTGAGATGTGCTCACGTCCTGAATCGAATACTAAGTGCTACTGTGTACCACGTCAAGCACTTTTTTCTCGAGATGTCGCCGGGCGGCATGGCCTGCGAGCACGCGACGTTGCACTGCGATGGGCACGAGCTTGCGCAGCATGAAAGTCTGGACCTGACCGTGGTCGGCCCCGGTGGCCAGCATGTCGAGCGCGGCATCGACGTGCTGCGCAGTGACCCAGTCCTCTCGGTCGGGGTGCCGGTCGCACAGGCCGAGGTTCGCTTCATACTCCGAGCGAGTCATAGGTCACCTCCGTGGCTGAGCCGTCGGGACGCACAATCAGGATCCGCTGATCGCCCTCGCGAGCTGCGTGCGCAGCGTGAAGATCCCGGTACGCATGCACCGTCTCCCCGAGCAGGTTGAGGAGGTGATACAGGTTGCCGGTCCCATCGTCGGGTTTTGCAATAATCACTTTAGTTCCTCCTCAGTCGGACGGCGAACCTCGTCACAGTCTATGCGATTCTCGTTGGAGGACCAGCGTGTGCGCCCGTTGATAAACACCAGCGGTCGCCCGGACTCGCTCACTCCGGCGAAATGCCGTTTCCGCCACTCAGGGCCCCCGTTTGAGACTAGCGCCAACACTGGCTCGTCAATGACGAAATCGTCATAGGGGCCGACTTCGATGAGGTCGTACGAGGTGGCCCTATCTGGCCACTCAAGCCCGTCAGGGGGCAGAGTGATTACGGTTTCGTCACCATCGTACTCGGCGATCGCGACGACGAGACTGCGATTTCCCCCTTTAAGGTCCGTTGCCAGTACGCGGACAGCACGGCCATCCCGCGTGCGGTACTTCTTTGATGCGTCGATCATCTTGGTTCCCTCTTCTCATGCCACGTTGATATACACGACTGCCGCGCCAGGATGTCGTACTCCCAGGCCTTGCCGTCGCTGTCCTCGATCGTGACGAGATACCGTCGGCCGCTCATCGCGCCACCACCCGGTGCTGGTACTCGAAATTGCGACGCGCCCACTCAACGACCGTGGCAGGCGCCTCGTCCGGGTAGAGCCGCTTGGAGTGCCGCACTTGCCCGCCCAGGACGTGCTCGAGAGTGGTGGTGCCGTCCTGCCGGTAGTCCTTACGGGCGTCCAGGTACTCATCGGGCCCCATCAGGACCACGACGTGGCTGCCGCTGATGTGCCGGAGCACCTGGCTTGGGTCAATCCGGTAGTGGGTCATGGCTTGTTCTCCTACTCGTTGCCTTTGAACTTGACACAGCCGAACATCGGGCCGGTGCGTAGGCCAGCCATCAACCCGTAGTCGTCACTGATCTCGACGAGGACTCCAGCACCGTCATCGCCGATCTCCTCGACGCTGTTTACGAGATCGACGCGTTCGCATGTGGTCCACACCTTGCCCCTCATGTCTTGGTGCGACTCCCAGTATTTGCAGTCCTTGCAGTTACCCATTTCGATTGCTCCTCGGTTCGATCGCGCCGCAGATGTCGCAGCGCTCCCCCGGCTGAAGGTGGCACTCGCCGCAGGGCGGGTGGGGTTCGTGCAGTGCGCGATACCACTCTGCGTACTCTGCGTGCTGCGGGCACCACGCCATGTGTGGCTGTGCTTCTGGTCGCCCGTTTATCGTCCAGGCGTAGCCGCCGCAGTTGCAGTGGTGCTTGAATGTCTTGAGCTGCTGCGCTTCCTCGCGGGTCATGCCACGAACCCCCAGCACTGCCAGCCGGACCGATCGGCCCGGTCGGCTTGCACCTCGATCACCTTGCCAACGTCGGCCTGGGTGAAAGTGTGGCGGCGATAGTGGTGCCCGCCGAAGTGTGGGCGGGTCTGGCCCACGTCCGCGTCTTCCACGACGAAGCGCTGCGTGTAGGTCCAGATATCCCGGCCTCCGGCGTCCCTGGACCCCTTGCGTACGTTTTCCGAAATCACTCTCATGCCGCTCTCCTTGCCGGGGTGCAGAGCCCCTCCTCGATCAGGGCCGAGGCGGTCCGCCCGTACCAGCCCTGCAGTTGCCAGACGATTCCGGAGTCGATCAAGGCCTGCCATGCGGCCAGGATCTCCTCCTCGGTGTGCTCCTCGCCGTCGAAGCCCTCGACGATCGCGACGTTGTCGAACTGGTCCATGGTGTCTCTCCTCAGAAAAATGCCGCGCCTGCGAGCAGGCCCGTGATCAGGCTGACGACGAGGGCCGCAACCCCCGCCGCCGCTTCCACCGCATCCCGGTGGCGGGTGTAGAAGCGGAGCAGGGGTTCCATCACGCTGCCACCCGCAGCTCGGGCACCTGACGATCGCGTACTGAGACGCGGGTGCGATCGGACGTGGTGCTGCAGGCCTCGATCTGGGCCGGCGTGAGCACCGCCTTGGCGAGCTTGGCGCTCAAGGCGGTCACCTGAGACGTACTCACCTCGATGGTGTAGTAGTGCCCCAGGTAGGCACCGTCGCCGCGCTCCTTCACGGACGCCTTGATCTCAGCCAGCTCGGCGGCCAGCGGCGCGATCAGCGCCTCGAGCTCGCCGGCGCGGTCGATCAGCTTCTTGGTGATTCGGATCTTCGCCATGGTGCTTCTCCTTGGTAGTGGGTGTGAGTCCGTCTCACACCCTGGACTCAATACTAAGTGTTACGTCGTAGCACGTCAAGCACTTTCTGAAAAATATTTTGGCGGCGACGAGTGGATGAGTGCTCCTGACGCCGTTTGAGACGTCGCGCCCTCGCGCGCGGTCTTGCTTCGCTGCGCGCCGGAGGGCTAGACTGTGAGTCCATCTCACCTACGGGCCTTCCACGCCTTCGCCCGTAGGTGCTTTTCGGAAGGCGTAGAGAGGAATCCACTATGACGGAAAACACTGGGCTGCCGCTCACGGCCAGCCAGGAAGACGCGATCGTACGCATCGAGTCCCTGCTCGACGGGCGGGAGCACATGATCCTGCTCGCCGGGCCGGCCGGCACTGGCAAGACCACGCTGCTTTGGCATCTGGTCCGTCGACTCGACGAGCAAGCGCGGGACGTCGCGGTCGTCACCCCGACGAACAAGGCCGCTAAAGTCCTACGCGCGAAAGGCGTGACGGATGCGGCCACGCTCTACCGCATCTTCTTCACGCCGGATGACGAGATCGGCTCGGGCCCTGCGCCGGCGGCAGTCGCACGCCTGGAGCAGCGCCTCGGTCGGGCCGCGACCCAGGAAGAGCTCGACGAGCTGCCGCGCGAGAAACGCCGCCGGGCCGCCGGGCCGAAAGCCAGCCTGCGCTTCACGCCCAACTGCGACATTCCCCTCAGTGTCGATGCTGATACCGGCGAGATGGTGCGCAAGCTCGCCCCGGGGAAGCTGGACTTCTGTGACGTGATCGTTGTCGACGAGGCGTCTATGCTCACGACATGGACCCTCAAGCAGTTGGCCCGGATGTGCAACACCCTGGTTCTGGTCGGCGACCCGCACCAGTTGCCGCCGGTCAATGACAAGACGAACCCCAATGGCTTCTTCTGCACCGCGCGTCCGGATGTGGAGCTCACCGAGGTGCTGCGCCAGGCCGCGGACACGGAGGGGCGCAAGATCCTGCGGCTCGCAACGCTGATCCGCGAGAACAAGCACGACCCGGCGCACTTTCGACACTTCATGCCGCAGACCACGTTCCCGGGCTGGTTCAAGGCGGACAGGAAGGTCGTCGCTTTCACGAACGCCAACCGGCGTACCGTCAATCATGCGGCCCGAGCCGCGCTGGGCTTCTCCGGGCTGCTGCCTCAACCCGGGGAGGTGCTCGTCAGCACCGCCAACACGTCCGATGTGCTGCTCAACGGGACCGAGGTTACTGTGGTGTCCTGCACGTGGACCGGCGACCCCGCCAAGCCTGCTCGGGTAACCGTCGTGACGGACGCCGATGAGACGGTCGAGACAGACCTACTGCTGGGCCCGTTTTTCAGCGATCAGCCCGATTGGGTCTTCAGTGCCGAGGAGTGGCCGATCGTCGAGAAGGTGATCCAGCTGTATCGGATCGGCCTGTCCGGAAATCACAGCGACGAAGCCGCCGAGGGGCTGCAGGCGACCTACGGCTACTGCCTGACGGCGCACAAGGCGCAGGGCTCGGAGTGGGACGATGTGTGCGTTATCGACGAGTCGTACATTCTCCGCAAGGTCGCGAGCGAGGGGGATACCGAGCGGCGGTGGTTCTACACCGCGGTGACCCGGGCGAGTCGCCGGCTGGTCGTGGCCGACATCCGTTGGATCCGGGGGAGCCTCTCGCGCCGGGCTGCGTGAGTACGTGTCACAATGCGGCCTCTCCCGCAAACGAAAACCCCGGCGCTGCCTGTCCGCGGCGCCGGGGTTATGTCAATCGCAATAGAGGAAATTCTAGCATGAGCCAACCGGAAACATCTGGAACGCAGTCGCGCTTGTATCACCTGGGCAACCTGGAGCTACGCACTGAGGAGGAGGTTCGGGTTGCTGCGTTTCTCCTCGCTCTGGGCGTCCGATTCGACTACCGGCCGGAGGAGTGGCGCCTGCGGCCAGGACGGGGTGCGTCTTTCACATTCACGCCCCCCTTTTTCGTGCACATGTGCCCCGAAGCAGGCTACGAGCCGGAGTGGGGGTATTGGGTGATTCCTGCGGACTGCGTCTCGGGCCCGTCCGGCCTGTCAAGCGGCGACCTCGCCTGCCTGGCGACAGTCTCCAACCACCATACCGTTGTGCTGACGTCGCTTGACGCCGAATACCCTGACAACCTCGACCAGTCCAAAGCGCTACGCGGATCTACGTTTTCCAGGAATACGGGGAAACCGGCCGAGAGCTTCCCGCTGCACTGGCTCGTCGTGGCAAGCGGGTGTTGCGTACCGAGCTTAGTGGGTGGCAGGGGCGGACTCAACTACTCGGATTCGTCCATGCGCCGGATCTTCAACGCCTCAAGGGCCTTGGCGGACTGCGTTCTGGGGGTCGATCGCTGATGCCCGGACCCTACGCGCGGCTCGCGCCGGCCCTGCTCGCGCAGGGTTTCGAGCCGATTCCGGTACGAGGCAAGATCCCCGACACCGGCTACATCCCAGATACCGACCCGCCGGTGCCTGTGCCCTGGCAGAGCGTCAAGCTCACCGAGGAGCGGGTCACCGAGTGGGCCGCCAACGGGCGCGGCAACCACAGCGTCGGCCTGCGCTGCGGGCCGGTGTCCGCGGTCGACATCGACATCTACGACCCAGAGGTGGCCCAGCGGGTTGCCGACGCCTTCACGGCACGGTTCGGCGCGGCGCCATGCCGCATCGGCCGCGCCCCCAAGCGGCTCTTCCTCTACGCGCCGAAAACGCCCAGCACCAAGCTCACCAGCGCGGGCTGGACACGCCCGAACCCGGAGGAGGGCGAGAAGGAGAATCGGGTCGAGGTGCTCGGGGTCGGCCAGCAGTTCGTGGCCTACGGGATCCACCCGGACACCCGCAAGCCCTACGCCTGGGAGGGTGCGGGCGAGCCTGCCACCGCCGAGGTGTGGGAGCTGCCTCTGATCGACCTGGACGAGGTGGCGGCATGGCTGGTCGACGAGTTGCCCAAGCTCATCCCGCCTGACTGGACCCGCAAGACGAAGGAGGGCAACAGCGCGGCGGTGGTCGGCACGGTCGAAGAGGACGAGATGGGCGTCGTCCAGCTCCCGATCGAAGGTCTGACGCTCGAGATGGCGCGGCAGATGTTCGACAAGCTCGATCCGTCCTATGCCGACGGCCGGGCCCAGTGGCTAGGGGTCGGCATGGCGCTGCACCACCAGTTCGGCCAGACCGAGGACGACGAGGCTGCCTTCGAGATGTGGGATACCTGGAGCCAGTCGTGCCCGACGAAATATGAAGCCGGCCAGTGCCAGCTCTTATGGGCTGACGGCTTCAAGAAAGAGCGCGGCAACCTCCAGCGCGTCGTCACCATGGCCAGCTTCAAGGTCTGGATCGGCGACGAGGCGTGGGCTGACATTTGGGGCCGGGCGCGCACCGAGCTGCAAGAGGCCACGGTCGCGGACTTGCGGGCCCGGTTGCAGGCTGCCACGACCGAGGCCGAGATTCGCGGGCCGATTGCCGAGGACATCCGGGTCGCCGACCTGGCCAAGTTCGATCGCAACGTGCTGGTCGATCTGGCACGGCAGCGGCTGCGCGGTCTGATCGGCGTGCTGCCCAGCGTCAAGAGCATCCGCGACCTGTTCGCCCCGGAGCCCCCG